>JBNJDM010000001.1:0-78007 GCA_051744925.1 Thermodesulfobacteriota bacterium
GATCTTTCTGAAAATGATGAGCTTATAGCTGTCAGAATGACAAACGGAAACAATCATATATTCCTTGGCTCAGCAAAAGGAAAAGTTGTCCGTTTTCAGGAAGACAAGGTAAGGGCAACAGGAAGAGTTTCAAGAGGTGTAAGAGGTTTGAGGCTTGATGAATCCGATTCTATTGTAGGTGTTGGAGCATCGGAATCTGATGAGGGCACTTTGTTTGCCGCAACAGAGCTCGGATTTGGGAAAAAGACAAAGATTGAAGCATATCCGCTTAGAAACAGAGGCGGAAAAGGTGTAATAAATATCAAAACATCTGCCAGAAATGGTGATGTTATTGATATGCTTCTCCTTGATGAAAATGATGAAATAATGCTTATTTCAGATAAAGGCAAACTTATAAGAATGAAAGCTTCAGACATTTCAGCTGTGGGAAGAAATACACTTGGTGTTAAGCTGATAACTATGTCTCAAGGTGAGAAACTTATAGGCGCAGCAAGAATAGTTGAAAGCGAAGACGAAGAAGAAATCTCTGATGATGAAAATGGTCAGTCAGAAGAGTAAAAATAAGAAAGAACTTTTGTATGAATAACCATGAAAAGTCAGTCAATACAGGCGTTTGTGTAATAGGAGCCGGAAGCTGGGGAACATCTCTAGCAAATCTTCTGGCTGTAAAAGGATTTCATGTCAATCTCTGGTGTTATGAACAGGAAGTCTTTGATTCTATTACACAAAAACGTGAGAATAAGGTTTATCTTCCTGAAATAAAACTTTCACGAAATATAACTCCTCTTACTGATATAAAAGAAGCAGTTGGGCAAAACAAGCTTATTGTCCTTGTGGTTCCTTCCCATGTTATGAGGGAGACTCTTGAAAAACTAAGTCCTTATGTAACAGATGACATGGTTTTTGTTTCGGCATCCAAAGGTATAGAAAACGATACATATAAAACCATGACCCAGGTAATAGAGGATGTTCTCCCCATTGAAAACAAAGGATCTGTTTGCGTTCTTTCAGGTCCCAGTTTTGCAAAGGAGCTTGGAGAGCTTAAACCTACTGTTGTAACTGTTGCATCAGCTGATATGGATACAGCTTCATATGTTCAGAAAATTTTTGCATCATCATATTTCAGGGTTTACACAAGTGATGATGTTTTAGGAGTAGAAGCAGGAGGCGCAGTAAAAAATGTGATTGCAATTGCCTCCGGCGTTGTAGACGGAATGAATCTTGGTCTTAATGCAAGAGCTGCTCTTATTACAAGAGGTCTTGTTGAAATAAGAAGGCTTGGTGTGGCTCTTGGAGCTAATCCTCACACATTTTCAGGGCTTTCAGGTGCAGGCGATCTTATATTAACATGCACAGGAAGTCTCAGCAGAAATCATACTGTAGGTGTAAAGCTTGGAGAAGGCAAAAAGCTTGATGATATTTTAAAAGAGATGAGAATGGTTGCTGAGGGAATAAAAACAGCAAAGTCTGTTTATTATCTTGGCAAAAAACTTGGAATAGAGCTTCCTATATGTGAAGAGATTTATGAAGTTTTATACAACGGAGAAAAGCCTGAAAGATCTGTTCACAGGCTTATGACAAGACGTCTTAAACATGAAATAGATAATGATCTTGAATGATTGTACGGACAAAATTTGTTCAGCAACTCCTTAAATAAAAAAACAATATGTATGGCCAGTACAGAAAAAAATGACAATTCAGGTCACAGAGAAAGGCTCAGGAAAAAATTTATGGAATCCGGTTTCTCCGGTTTCCATGATTATGAAATTCTTGAGACTCTGTTAACACTTGGAACCCCTCGTAAAGACTGCAAAAACACGGCAAAAGAACTTCTTGGAAAATTTAAAACACTTCACAGAGTATTTGAAGCTCAGCCTGAAGAATTGAAATCTGTAAAAGGAATAGGCGAGAAAAATCTATTTTCCCTTCTTATTGTTAAATCTGCTGCAGAAATTTTTCTTAAAAAAAAGATAATTGATAAGGATATTGTCTCCTGTTCAGAAGATGTTTTTAATTATCTTTTTTATTCAATGAGGGAAAAGGATGTAGAATTTTTTAAAGTTCTTTTTCTTGATTCCAAAAACAGAGTTTCTGATATTGAAAATATTCATGAAGGAAGTATTTCTTCCAGTGCTGTATATCCAAGGGAAGTAATCAAAACAGCAATAAATAAAAGAGCATCAGCTCTAATATTTGCACATAATCATCCCTCCGGATCTGTAGAGCCTTCAGTTGCTGATAAAGCAGTAACAAGAAGGCTTGTTCATGCCTGTCTTAATATTGATATAACTGTGCATGAACATCTGATTATAGGAGATAATAAATACTTCAGCTTTGCTGATCAGGGTTATATAAGAAAATTCAGAGATGAGTTTTTCGAGCTGGAAAAGGAGATTCTGAATGGAAGACAATAAGCCGGATTGTTTTGGAGATATAGATTCTGTTTTTCCAATGACAGAAAAAGGTTACAGAGAATCACCTGAAAACTGTATAAAAAACTGCAGCATAAAAAGAGAGTGTATTATAAAAGCTCTGGAATCAGACAAAGGTATAGAAAAAAAATCTGAGATGATAGATGATGCTTATGAAGCAGGAAATATAAATTTTTTTGCAAGATGGGCAAAAAAGAAATCTCTGGAAAACAGAAAAAAACAGAAAAAAGACTGAATATATTTACCGGGAGAAAAAAATGAAATTTATTGAAGATATCGACATAAAAGGAAAAAAAGTTTTTATAAGAGTAGATTTTAATGTTCCGATGAAAAACGCTGAGGTATCAGATGATACAAGAATAAAAGCAGGAATTGAAACAATAGAATACGCTCTTGCAAATAATGCTGTTGTTGTTCTTGCTTCCCATCTTGGAAGGCCCAAATCTGCACAAGATACCCAGTTTTCTATGAAACCTGTTTCCCAAAGACTGTCAGAGTTACTGAAAAAAGACGTAAAAACAGCTCCTGACTGTATAGGCTCTGATGTTGAAAATATTATAAATTCGGCATCTCCGGGTGATATAATTATGCTTGAAAATTTAAGATTTTATAAAGAGGAAAAAGAGGATAATCCTGAGTTTGCAGAAAAACTTGCAGGTTTATGTGATGTTTATGTAAATAATGCATTTGCGGTATGTCACAGGAAAAATGCTTCTGTATCAAAAATTACAGAGTTTTCAAAGGTTGTATGTGCAGGTCATTTGTTAAAAAGTGAACTTGAAACATATAATAATGCTGTAAATAATCCAAAGCGGCCCCTTGCAGCAGTTATCGGAGGAGCAAAAGTATCAAGCAAGCTCAGTGCCTTAAAAAATATTATGAATAAGGTTGACTCTGTTTTTATAGGCGGTGCTATGGCAAACACTTTTTTTGCAGCAAAAGGTTATTCAATCGGAGATTCCCTGCATGAAAAAGATATGATTAATGCTGCAAAAGAACTTATAAAAACTGCTGAAGAAAATAATGTTAAGCTTTTTCTTCCTGTTGACGGAATAATTGCTGAAAAGTGTGATGAAAGTGCAAAATCACAAGTTTCAGGCGTTGAAAATGTTCCTCATGGTTTTCAGATCCTTGATATAGGGCCTGAAACTGAAAAGTGTTTTAAAAAAGAGCTGGAAAACGCCGCAACAATAGTATGGAATGGCCCTATGGGGGTTTTTGAGCTGGATAAATTTTCACACGGTACTTTTTCCATGGCTGAAAATATTGCTTCTTCAGATGCTTATACAATAATAGGCGGAGGAGACACAGATGCAGCGGTTCATAAAGCAGGGTATGCAGAAAGAATCGATTATATTTCCACAGGAGGCGGTGCCTTTCTGACTCTTATGGAGGGAAAGCCTCTGGCAGCAGTACAGGCTCTGGAATCTGTATAGTGGTTGATACCTGTCACTTTAGGCGTTAAGTCCTAAACGGTTTTGCTATAGTTTTACAAATATAATAAATACAGGTGAGTAAATGAATCAAGCTATAATTTATGTCTACAGGCGACAATGAAGAATATACCATTTTTTAAAATATTTTTTTTGGTTTTGTTTATCCTTTTATCAATCTGTATTTTTCTGTTCAGGGAATATATCCCCTATTTTGAAATTTTTACAGACAAAGAACTGTTAAAGCTTAAAGTCCAATCATTCGGGCTTTTAGGCCCTTTTTTTTATATTTTCGTCCAGATGCTTCAGGTTATAATAGCTCCTGTACCCGGTGAAGTTACCGGTCTTGTAGGAGGGTATCTTTTTGGAGCATATAAAGGTTTTGCTTTTTCAACTATAGCTTTGACAGCGGGTTCTGTTTTAAACTTTTTTGTAGGAAGGTTTGTAGGTAAGGAAGCTGTTAAGAGAATTATTCCCTCAGATTATTACTTTAAATTTGATAAGTTTTTTAAAGAAGAGGGCAGAATTTTTATTCTGGCTCTTTTTTTGTTTCCTGGTTTTCCCAAAGATTTTTTTTGTCTTTTTCTCGGTGTAACTAATCTTGATTTAAAGACTTTTTTTCTTTTTGCTTTTTTGGGGAGAATGCCCGGAACTTTGCTTTTAAGCATTCAGGGAGAGTTCCTTTATCAGGGTGATTATATCTTAACTTTAGTGCTGGCATCTGTAGTAGGAGTTATATCATGTTTACTTATTTACTACCGTAAGCAGATCTATTTAATGTTCAAAAATAATGAAAAACAGTAAGAAAAATGAGAAAACAGGATATTGTTTGTTTTTAGTAAGTTGACCTTAAAGCTAAATTAGTGTTACATATTAATACTAAATAAAAATAATTTTTATATAAAGGGTATAAATAAACGTGGCAGGAAGATTATGGCATAAAAGAGAAAATTTAAGTCTGGCTAACAGATTAAGGCGTACTTATTACGAGCTTATGCGTGATGATCTCGACCAGTTTATCCTGCAGTACGGCCTTGTTGATTCATACTTTCAGTTCAAGGCAAATGATGTACCATACCCCTTTGTAGAAAGAAGAGAGTTGAAACCCAAGGCAAGAATACCTACTCTTGAGTATGAGTATCAGAATGCTTTTCTTGTAATTTTTATTGAAGATACAATCCCTGTTTCCCATAAAAAATATATACGTTTCTTTGACGACAATAAAGCAACAAAGAAAAATTTTTTAAAGGCAGAGTCTTTGTCTTTAAAGCAGGATTTTGACAGAAGCCAGAAATATCTCGATTCCAGATATTTCTGGGATCTTATAAAAGATCTTCTTCCTGTTGATTACGCTCTTTTGATTCAGAGGGATCCCTCTACCAAACTAACTGACAGGTACGGACTTACACATTTCCATGTAAGAATCGACTGGCCCATAGCAGAAGCGGCTGAAGAGCTTGCCTTATCCCTTAGATATATTTCTAAAAATCTTTACGAAAAAGGTGATAAAACAGCTGAAGATCTTCAGAAAAAATTTTTTGAATACTATGGACAGCCTGTTATGTCTGGCGGAAGAAGGACTGCTGCAATAGTTGCTGCTCAGTATATGAAAAGACTTTCATGTCTTTCAACGGTTTATGCAGGCAGCAGTGAAAGCAGGGCTGTAATAAGAATTTCTGAAAAAGGACCTGTAAAATCTGTTCTTGCAAAACTCAGTGAAAAAGAGGTCCAGCAGATAGCAAATGAAAATTCAATGACTGTTTCAGTTTTTAAAGAAAATTATGTAGTTAATAAAGAAGGCAGGCAATATGTTGTAATATTTACTGTTGCATATGAACATACAGACCACGCAAAGGAAGCAAAACAAGGTAAGCTAAGAGAACTCAATCCCGACCTTTACTGGCTGACCATAGCTTCTGAACAAATACTTCCAAAACCTTTTACATGGAAATTTCCCCCCCTGAAAGTCAGCAGAATTTATACGTAGCCTCAGGATCGTTTGATATATTATTCATCATTGCTGTTTCATCACAGTCAGGAAATTTTACACAATGTATGCAGTCTGCCCAGATTTTTAAAGGCAGCTCTGATCTGTCTATTATGTCAAATCCGAACTTTTTAAAGAAATCAGGCTGATAAGTAAGTGTAAATACATGGGTCATTCCGTATTCTTCTGCTTCTTCCATCATTCTTGTAACAAGGATTGTTCCGATTCTTTTTCCCTGAAAATTATGGTGAACTGCAAGTGATCTTATTTCTGCAAGACTTTCCCAGCAGAACTGAAGTGCACAACAGCCTATAATTTCTCCTGTATCATCATCTTCAAAAACCCAGAAGTCTCTTAAGTGATCATAAAGTTGACTAAGAGGTCTTCCTATCATCTGATGCTGACCGGCAAAATGATTTATAAGTTTATGAATAGTTTTTACGTCTTTTAAAGTAGCATGTCTTAGCATAATTGAAACTTTTTAGTAGATTTAGTATAAATGAGCAAGTAAAAAATATCCCAAACTCTGAGCGAGAACAATCTTTGCATTGCGCTTTGATAAGTTAAAAATAAATTTTTTAATTTAATGGCTTAATTTTTCTTTTATGAACATTCCTTTTACCCATTTTTGATCATCAGAGGTTATAAATTCCCCTGAATCCGGGTGAAATTTTTTAAAAATCATACCTTCAGGAACCGGAAAATATTCAGGATATTTCTGGTCTTTAATAATTTTTTCCATTATATCTTTCCAGATCGGAAGAGCGGCTCTTGCCCCTGTTTCAGGATAACCAAGAGATGTGTTGTCATCACAGCCGACCCATACTCCGACGGCAACAGAAGGAGAAAATCCAATAAAAAGGGCGTCTCTGAAATTATCTGTGGTGCCTGTTTTTCCGGCCAGGGGATGACTGTTTATCTGTCCTGATCTGCCTGTTCCCTCAGTCATGACAGCTCTTAACATATCAGAAAGTACAGCAGCTTCTTTTTCAGGGTAAACTCTTTCTTTTGCAAAATTAGTTTTTTCATATATTACTGAATTATCCCTGATTATATCTTCAATAAATGAAGGTTCTTTAAAAATTCCTTTGCCCGGAAAGACTGAAAAAGCATTTGTAAGTTCAAGAAGAGTTGTTTCGTAAGTTCCAAGAGCAAGGGACAGGGTGTTGCCGGTACGAGAGGAGATTCCGAATTTTTTTATCATTTTGGAAAGTTCTTCAGGATCTAATTTTTCAAGCAGTCTTACAGCAGGGATGTTTTTAGAATCAGCAAGCGCTTTTCTCATGGTAACTTCACCTGAGTAGGTTTTGGAAAAGTTTTCAGGCCTCCACGGTTTCTGTCCTTTTACACTGAAGATGGAAGGGGCATCTCTTAAAGCAAAGTTTTGCGAATATCCGTTTTTTAGTGCAAGAGCATAAACAAAAGGTTTAAACGCTGATCCGGGCTGTCTTTTGGCCATGACAGCACGATTGAATTTTGACTCTGGGAAGTTTCTGCCGCCTGTCATTGCAAGGACTTTTCTGGTTTTTACATCAAGGACAATTACTGCACATTCAGGTTTAGCATCAATATTTTTAGCTTTCATTCTTTTTTCAAGGACAGGCATGTTTTTTTCAACAGCTTCTTCTACATATGACTGTATTTTGGAATTAAGAGATGTGTTTATAGTCAGGCCTGATTTATATAAAAGGTCATAGCCTATTTCTTTTTCAAGCTTTTTCTTTATGTAATTAACATACCATATATAATCATCATTGTTTTTCTTTTCAGATTCAAGTGAAAGGCCGGCTTTTTTCGCCTTGGTATACTCAGTTTCAGAAATTGTTCCGGTCGAAACCATATTAAAAAGAACCTGGTTTCTTCTTTGTTTTGCAGCATCAGGATTGTTCAGCGGAGAAAGATAGCTTGGAGCTTTGGGCATTCCTGCTATAAGAGCAGCCTCATGAATATCTAGTTCAGAAGCAGATTTATTAAAGTATGTTTTTGCTGCAGATTCAGCTCCGTAAGCTCCGCTTCCGAAATAAACCTGATTAAGATAAAGCCCGAGAATCTCTTTTTTTGTGTATCTTCTTTCAATTTGAAATGCCAGAAGCATTTCTATAAGTTTTCTTTTGATTTTTTTTTCAGGAGACAGAAAAAGGGTTTTTGCAAGCTGCTGAGTAATTGTACTTGCACCCTCAACAAAGGACATAGCTATTATGTCTTTTACAAGAGCTCTTGCTATTCCTTTTGGTGACAATCCTGAATGATTGTAAAAACTTCTGTCTTCAGTAACTATAAGGGCATTTACAAGATCTTTTGAAAAATGATCTGTGTTATGGCTTATTCTTTTTTCATAATAAAGTTCTTTTATAAGTTTATTGTCTGAAGAAAATATACGGGTAATAAGAGGCGGTTTGTAGGTTTCAAGTCTTGTAATTTCATTTAGATCCGGAAGTGCAAAAGTATAATAACCTATGCCCGTGCCTAGTCCTGCTGCAGATATTATAAATAAAAAAATAACAGAGAATTTTTTTAATAATTTAGATTTACCCAATTTATTTATCATCAATTTTTAAAACTGTCCTTTAGGGGTATTTTCAGCCAATCATTAAATATCGGAATAATGATCCTTTTGTAAAGACAGTTTCTGTTTTTAATCAATTTTAATTTTTTAACAACTCATCCAGAGCCTGTTTAAGATCTTCATCTTTGAAAGGCTTATTTATAACTTTGTTTATTCCTGATTCTTTTATTGTATTCGAATCAAATCTTTGCTTGCTTGACTGACCTATAAAATCACTTTGTGTTGTTATCATAATTATTGGAAGTTTGGATGAATCGTAAAGCTTTCTTGCTTTTTGAGTTACTTCAATTCCATTGATATCAGGCATGTTAAGATCTGTAATAAGAAGGTCAGGTTTTTCACTTTCAAGAGCTTCAAGAGCTTTTGCAGGAAATTCAAAAACAACAGGAAGGTATCCCATCTGATGAAGTTTCTGCTTGTAAATTCTCAGCATCATTTTTGAATCGTCTACAGCATATATTGTAAAAAGTTTTTTGTCAGTTTTCAGTTCTGCTGAAGCCATAATTTTTTCTACAATTTCATCTTCTCCCATTGAAGCCAGAAGATTTGTATAATGCTCCCTTGTGTCGGGATGTGCATTTTTTGCAAGATGCATTACAGCAAGATTGGAAAAACTTTTTTCCTTAATAAGCTGCTCAAATGTTCTGTCTGCTCCTGAATCGATTATTGTTCCGACAATATCTTTTGAGGATTTATCCATACCTGAAATCATATTTTTTATTCCTGCTGCAAGAATGGGGGAAAGGTTTTTATCAACAGCTCTTGCAGCTGCCATTCTAACCTGCTTTTCAGGATCTTCAAGGCCTGCAGCAAGGCTTATTGCCGCTTTTTCTGACGGAAGTTTTTCCAAAGCTTCATATGCTGCAAATCTGATGTTGGCATTGTCAGGATTTTGGGAAATAAGTTTTGAAACAGCTTTTATTGCACTTTTATCTCCTATGCTTCCAAGAACATTAAGAGTCATAATAATGGAATCATCATCTTCACATTTGAGGTTCTCAATTACGCCAGGAACAGCCTTTTCGCCTATCTCCACAAGCTTGTCTATAGCTCTGTTTCTTATTGCTGTTGAATGGGAGTTCAAAAACTGCATAAGTTTATTTAGAGCATATTGATCCTGAACTTCAGACAGCTTGTCTACAATCAGAAGGTCAGCTTCTGTTTCTCCTGTAACCGCCTCTCCCAAAAGATTGATTGCAGCAGGTCCACCTACGTAAGAAAGAGCATTTACAGCCTCTTTCTTGAGTCCTGTGTGACCAAAATATAAAAAATCGGCAATTTTTCGTATTGTTGAAGTAGACCCTATATTTGCAAGAGCTCTTATAGCAGCTGTTAAGATTCCTACATTTGTTTCATTAACAAGTATGTCATTTAAAGCTGGCACAGCTTCAGAAATCTGAAGTTCTCCTGCTACTTTAATAAGAATCGATTTATTTTTAACTTCGGGATCTTTTATATAATCATTTATAAGTTCGTTGTGATTAAAAAACTTATCAATGAGAAGAGCGTGGATTCTCTTTTGTACAACAGCTTCATTTATTTCAAATTTAAGAAGATGTACCAATGATGGATAAGCTATATTATCTTCGGCTTTATTTATTTCATACAAAACCTTGACCTTGCTTTTTTCTTCAAGTTCGGGGAAAAACTGAATAAGGGCCTTGGTTTTTACAATATCATTTTCTTTAATGCAGAATTTCAGCTCATTAATGAACTCTTCTGTTTTTACAGTCATATTTTCCTCGTTTTGTTATTAATTTTGACCTTTGAACTGGTAAAAAGTCGAGTTTAAATATCTCTGGGGTTGAAAAAGCTGGGTATCATTGCTTAAAGATTCTGTGGAGCCGATTATAAGGCTACCTTCTTTGTCCAGTGAATTTGCAATTGTCTGGTAAAGTTTCTTTCTGTCAGGCGGGTTGAAGTATATAGCTACATTTCTGCAGAAAACAATGTCGAACTTGCCCGGCGAATTAAAAGGCTTTAAAAGGTTTACTTTTTTAAATGAAACCATTGACCTTATTTCGTCCTTTATTCTCCAGTCTTCACCCTGTTTTACAAAAAATTTTCTGAGACGCTCAGGAGTAAGACCTCTTGCAACTTCAAATTTATTGTACAGCCCGTAACTTGCTTTTGCAATTGCTGCATCAGAGATATCTGTTCCTGTAAGTTTTATATTGAATTGTTTATTATTAAGGCCGAGTTCATTCAAAATCATAGCAACACTGTATATTTCCTGACCAGTAGAACTTGCTGCACTCCAGATTCTTATATTTACAGGATATCCTGGTCTTTGGGAAGATCTTAAATCTATCAGATCAGGAATAATTTTAAATTTGAGAAGTTCAAAAGGGTTTTTATCTCTGAAAAAGTAGGTTTCATTTGTAGAGATTGCATCTATTATCTCTTTTTCTATTTTTTTTTGAGGATCTTTTACAGCAGCATTGTAGAGATCTTTAAATGAAGAACATTTGTATTGCTTTAAAAGAGGCCTCAGCCTTGTTTCTATAAGATATTCTTTCCCTGCTTCAAGAGCAATACCTGAAATGGAGAGTATATATTTTGAAAGAAGGGTAAATTCATCAGTAGTTATTTTAATCATAATTTATCACCGCTGCCTTGCAGGATTTTTAACTGTTTTAACAATTTCATCTGCAATTTTTTCAAGGGGGCATATAATGTCGGCTATATTACTGTCTACAGCTGCCTTTGGCATACCGTAAACAGTACAGGTCTCTTCACTCTGTGCTATTATTGTTGAATTTTTTTTATGCATTTCAACAAGGCCCTTATAACCGTCTGAGCCCATACCTGTCATTATAACTCCTGTTGCCCTTCCTACATAATAATCTGATACTGACCTGAAAAGATAGTCTGCTGAGGGTCTGCAGCTGTTCTCCGGAGGATCATCTGTTATTTTGATCAGTCGTCTCTGCCCGTCATTGGAGGCTGAAATCTTCATCTGTTTTCCTCCCGGTGCTATGTAAATCTTGTTTGGAAGGATTGTTTCTCCGTTGATGGCTTCGGATACTTCAAGCTTTGATTTGGAGTTAAGGCTTTTTGCAAGAGATGCGGTAAATACAGGCGGCATATGCTGAACTACAAGAACAGGTACGCCCAGATCTGCCGGGAGCAGAGGAATCATTTTAGAAAGAGCATTGGGCCCTCCGGTTGATATGCCTATTGCAATTATTTCAGATTTTGATTTTAAAGAAAAAGATTTTGAAACCTGTACAGGTTTTTTATCAGGTGTTTTTACTCCGGTTTTGTTCTCAGGAACCCGGGCCTGTTTTGATTTAAAAAGTCTTTTTTGTTTTTTTCTGTGCAGAAAAGTTTCAATTATCGGAACAAGATCTGCCTTGACCTTTTCTGTGTTTTCTTTCATAGAACCGCCTTCCTGTGGCTTTTCTATGAAATCGAAGGCTCCAAGTTCAAGAGCTCTTATGGTAATCTGGCTCCCTTTTCCGGTAAGAGTGCTCACCATAAGAACCTGAATATCAATATTGTTTTTGTTTATTTCTTCTAAAACTTCAAGCCCGTTCATAACAGGCATTTCTACATCAAGAGTAATAAGATCCGGTTCAAGAGATTTGATCTTGCTTAAGGCTACTTTGCCTGAATTGGCCGAGCCGACAACTTCAACCCCTGGTATTTCTTTAAATATATCACTTAAAATTTTTCTGTAAAAAATTGTATCGTCAACAACAAGAACCTTTATTTTATCCACTGTAATATCCTGTTTAATCTGTTGTAAGAACTTTATCTATATCCAGGATGCCGATAAGGGATTTTTCAGTTTTTACAATATTTTCAAAATACCCCCCCTGAATGCCCCCGAGGTTGGCGGGCGGTGAATCAAGTTCGCTTTTTTTTGCAACAATTACATCGCTTATTTTATCAACCAGAAGCCCGATTTGTTCATCATAAAAATTAACAATTATGTTTCTGTTGTTCTTATGTTTTTTTACAGGAGAAAGTCCAAGTTTTTTACCAAGATCTAGTATTGTTACAATTCTTCCCCTGAGGTTCAAAACCCCTTTCACAAAATCTTCTGACTGGGGAATAGTTGTAAAATCGAACTGTTTATTTATTTCCTGAATATTTAAAATATCTATTCCGCACAGAGCTTCTCCTACATAAAAAGTTGCAAGCTCAAGATATTCACTTTCTTTATGTTTACTCATATTTTATACCTCATTATTGATTAAGATAGTTTTTTATAGTTATGAGAAGCTGTTCTCTGTCAAGCTTTATCTGATAATCATCTATTCCAGCAGATTTACCTTTTTCTATATCTCCCTCGCCTGCCAGAGAAGTAAGTGCAACAACAGGTTTATCTGAAAATCTGTTGTCATTTTTGATTTTTGTAGTAAGTTGAAAGCCGTCCATATTAGGCATTTCAAGATCTGTAAGTATGAGGTTGAAATCGTTTTCTTCGGAATTTATTATATTCCATGCAACTTCACCGTCTTCTGCTATTGTAACATCATATCCGTCTTCTTCGAGAAATCCTTTGACCTGGTTTCTGAAAAATGAAGAGTCTTCGGCAAAAAGTATTTTTATATTCCCTGATTCACCGGTCTCAGGGTCAATATTTACAATATGTTCTTTTTCCGTGTACCATTCAGGGTGAAGTGTTTTAAAAAATTCATAAACATCAACCATTAGAGTTGTCATATTATTAATTATAAGAGAACCCATGATTCCGGGCTGTTTAAGAGTTTCTTCATCAACTGAAAGCACAACATCAACAGCGTCAACAGGAGGGCTGACCATGAGCCCGACTTCTCTTCCTGTGAGCTGGAAAACTATAACCTCAATTTTTTCGTGTTCCGGAAGAGGCTGAACATTAGCTACTTCCCCAAGTTCATGCAGAGGCAAAGATCCGCCTCTGTACTGCACAACTCTCTGTCCCCCGGCAACTTCAATTTCTGTTGCCTTTATTCTTTCTATTCTCTGAACAAGATTAAGAGGTACTGCAAGCTGTTCATTTTCTCCGTTTCTAAAGAGGAGGAGTGATGCATGGTCTTTTAATCTGTCAGAAGATGTGTCCATTTTCTCTTTTTCTTCAGCAATCTTTTTAGAAGAAGATGCAGTAGAAAGCTGGCTCATTTCTGCAATTGATGCAACGTCAAGAATAAGAGCTACTTTGCCGTCACCCATAATTGTTGCACCTGCATATCCTTTACAGTTTTTAACGTGTTTTCCAAGGGGTTTTACAACAATTTCTTCAGAGTCCATAAGTTCGTCGACTATGAGTCCGTACCTGAATGTTCCTGCTGATACTACAGCAATATTGATTGCGCTGGCTGCATGATAACGCCTGTCAGATTCATTTCTTTCGCTTATTTCTTCTTCACTCAAGTCATCGTTCTGATTGGGGTTGAACAGATCCTTTGATCTTCTGTCTGCTACATTAGACCTTCTGTCTTGTTTTATTTCTCCTGTTTCAGGATCTTTATATGTTTGTTCAATACCAAGAACATCAGAAAGCTTTATCAGGGGAAGAAGCATTCCTCTAAGTCTTACAACAGCAGCGTCTCCGACTTTTTCAATTTTTTCTTTTATGTCTCCTGCAGGTATTCTGAGAAGTTCATCAAGGTTGACCTGAGGTATTGCGTATTTTTCATGACCGGCTGAGATTATCTGACTTGGTATGATTGCAAGAGTAAGAGGGAGCTTGATTTTAAGAGAAGTTCCTCTTCCTACTTTGGAATCGATATCTATTATACCGCCGAGTTTTTCAAGGTTGCTTTTTACAACATCCATGCCAACGCCTCTTCCTGAAACGTCAGTGACTTCCTCGGCTGTTGAAAACCCGGGTGCAAATATAAGGTTAGCTTTGTCTTTATCAGATAAAAGATTGGCATCCTGCTCTGTAATAACCCCTTTTTTTATTGCAGCTGCTGATATTTTATCCGGGTCTATCCCTCCGCCGTCATCTTCAATTTCTATGTTGACCTGGCCTGCTTCATGATAGGCTTTAAGATTTATAGTACCCTGTCTTGGCTTGCCGGCCCTTTCTCTTGTATCAGGAGATTCGATTCCATGATCTACAGAGTTTCTTACAAGATGTGTAAGCGGATCATTAATTGATTCAATTATTGTTTTGTCAAGTTCAACATGTTTACCTTCGAGTTCCAGAACTATTTCTTTTCCAAGGGTTTGGGAAAGATCTCGTACAACTCTTGAAAACTTGTTAAATACATTGGAAATAGGCTGCATTCTTGTCTGCATAATAGCTTCCTGCAGCTCGGATGTAATCATATCTATTCTCTGACTTGCAGATTCAATATTGTGGTGGTTGGAAGATGTAAGACCCTGAATAAGCTGGTTTCTGCTTAATACAAGCTCTCCTGCAAGATTCATAAGGCTGTCAAGAAGGTTAACATTTACCCTTAACGAGCTAATTGTTTTTTTGGATGCATCATCTTGAGTATCTTGCTGATCAATGCCTGGGTCGCTGTTTGACTTTTCAGTTGAACTTTGCTGGTTTTGAGAAGCACTTTTGGAGGGTGTCTCAGAAACATCCGCAGGTTTTTTAGCAGAGGCCTGGGGCTGGGAGGATTTTTTAGCTGGTTGTTCAGCAGCAGGCTGTTCAGGTTTTTTCTCAGGCATTGCTGGCTCAGAAGCCTTTAAATTTTCAGTATCTGTATTTTTTTCTTCATGAGAATTCATCTGTTTTTCATCATCAGCCTGTGTCTCTTCTTCTGGTTCCGGGAGTTTTTCATCACTTATGTTAAAAACATATTCTGCATCAAGATCAACAAGTATTGGAGCCATATCAGGCTCAATAATTGAGGCAAATAAAATAACAAAAGGTATTCTGTTTGGTATATCGTCTTCAAGTGTGCCTACATAGGAAATATCAACTTTGCAATCGAGAATTATTCCGCTTTTTAGAAGTGAATTTATAACTTCAAGCGGATTTTTATCTTTCTTTTGGATATCATGAATCAGATCATATTCCAGAATATAAATAAATTTACCCTGTTTTTTTGCATGCTCAATGTCATATCTGTTCGATTTCAGAGCCGTAGCACTCATAGGATGCTTGATTTCGCATACGTCTTCGATTGCTTGTTTTTCAGCATCAGGAAGAGTGTCGTTTGTTATATTCTTAAGGTCTGTGACGTATTCGTCAATATTTTGGTCATTGCTTGTTTCAATATTTGAGATAAGCTCCTGGAGTCTGTCGAAACTTTTTAAAAGAACGCTTATGGTTTCAGATGAAGGCATAAGCTCTTTATCTCTTATAAGACCGAGGATATTTTCCAGGTTGTGGGAAAGCTCTTTTATAACATCAAGTCCCATAAAGCCTGCTCCGCCCTTTACAGAGTGAGCTGCTCTGAAAACATTGTTGACAAGTTCTTCGTCAATTTCTTCTCCCTGTTCCTCCAGGGCCAGCAAATCTGTTTCGATATCAGCCAGGTGTTCCAGCGATTCTTCAACATACATTTGCAAGGTTTCGTCGTCTTCAAAAAACATTGGAGATCCTCCTAGTTAAATTTGTATTTTTTAAAACAGGGAAAAAGAAAAGTATATAGTTCAAATATCAGAGTCTTTTTGTAAAAAAAAATAAGGTTAAAAGCAGACCGGAATGTCATTTTTATATCCAATAATATTTTATTATATAATAATTTTCATTAATTTTATATGTTTTATCAGATCTTTTCAAGAACTAAACCCCAATCTTATAAGCTTTATATTAAAACCTTCGAATTACTTAGTTTGTTTTTAGTTAAGTTCTGCTTATACATGGGGGTTTAGTGGTTTTTATCAGGTGTTTACCTTTTATATAAAAGAACTTTCTATTCTTTAAAAACCATATCACCGGCTGTAAATGAGTTTTTGCCTATATCGATTTTCAGTACAGTGTTTGGCCGGGCTGTTTCAACCCGGTTATTTTTTTCATCAAATATAGAGTTTATTCGGAAATGTTCAGCAGGTTTTCCCGGAGAAAGGATCCTTATAAAATCATCTGTTCTGAATCTGTTTTTTACGTTTACAATAATGCTGCCATCAATAATATCAGTAATGTTTCCAAGAAAGTTATGTACATTGTCAGGTTTTATGTTTTCGGTATTGGCTGCAGTAGAATCAGGATCATTTAAATAAAAACCTGTGCAATATCTTCTGTTCGAGACTTTTGAAAGGAGTTCGGTCCATAAGGGGTCAGGGGAAAAATCCTGGTTTTCAAAGTAAGAATCTATTGCTTCTCTGTATACTTTTACAACTGCTCCAAGGTAAAAAAGACCTTTCATTCTGCCTTCAATTTTTAAAGAATCGACGCCTGATTCAATAAGTTTGTCAATATGGGAAATCATGCAAAGATCTTTTGAATTAAATATGTAGGTTCCTTTTTCATCTTCAGAAACAGGGTAGTACTCATCCGGTCTCAGTTCTTCCTGCACAGAGTATTTCCATCTGCAGGGATGGGAGCACTCTCCGTGGTTTGCTGATCTTCCCGACATAAAACTGCTTAAAAGGCATCTGCCCGAATATGAAATGCACATTGCTCCGTGAACAAATACTTCTAGCTCAGAATCTGTATTTTTTCTTATTTCGGATATTTCTTCGACTGTAAGTTCTCTTGCAAGATTTACTCTGGTAACACCGAATTGTCTGAAGAAATTAATAGTTCCTGAGTTTGTTGTGTTAGCCTGTGTGCTTAAGTGAATATCAATGTCCGGGGCATATTCAGCTGCAAGACTTAAAACTCCGGGATCTGCAATAATAAGAGCATCAGGTTTTACCTCGGTGTTTAAAAAAGAAAAGTAGGAGGCTATTTCGTTTAATTCATTTTCTCTTGGGAAAATATTTGCTGTTATATATGTTTTAACTTTTTGTTTTTTTGCAAAGTTAACAGCTTCTTTTAGTTCGTTGTTGGTAAAATTTGTGGCAAAATTTCTTAGAGAGAATTGTTTACCTGCCATATAAACGGCATCTGCGCCGAAGTGAACAGCTGTTTTTAATTTTTCAAAGCTGCCTGCAGGAGCAAGGAGTTCAGGTTTTTTTTGTTTCTTCAATTAGTTAACTCTTTTAAAAATAAATTCTTTGGCTGATTTTTTGATTAAGCCATGAAGTGATAATGATATTCCAGGCATAAATTTGACTGTACATTGTAAAATCTGGTACCCCCGGCAGGGATCGAACCTGCGCTCAAGGATTAGGAATCCTATGCTCTATCCACTGAGCTACGGGGGCTTAAATCTTTAGGGTAGATAATAAAAAAGTTTGGTTCAGTCAATGAAAATATTGAGTGAACCAAACATGCTTTTGTTTTTGCAGAAAATTTTTCTGTCAGAAGCATCTCGCAGAAAAAATATATTTGGCAGTATTTGTCCGGAGCAGCTAATATTTTAACTGTTGCTTTATGCTGAATCTTTTTTATTCAACATAAACTTTCTGCCCCGGAAAAATAGTAGTTGATTTGTTTATATCATTTATACTTAAGAATCTGCTTAAACTCATTTTATGTTTTGATGCAATTTTAAAAGGGCTGTCTCCGGGTTTTACATGATAAGTTGCAAAAGATGAAGAGCTGCTTCCTGTTCTTATTTTGAGCTTCTGGCCTACTGAAAGTAGGTCAGAGTGAATGTTGTTCAGATTTTTAAGACTTTTTGTGGTTGTATTAAACCTTTTTGCCACAGACCACAGGGAATCTCCCTGTTTAACTGTATAATATGTTGTCCCGGTTCTTGATTTGGAGACTTTGTTTCTTGAGACGTTTTTTTCTGCAAAGTATTTTTTACTTGGTATTTTTAGCATCTGACCCGGCATTATATAACCGTTTTTGGAAATCCGGTTAGTGCCCATAATAGATTTTACAGAAGTTCCGTGCTGTTGGGCAATGCCTGAAAGTGTTTCACCTCGTCTGACCTTGTGCATAGCATAAGATTTTTGTATCTTTTTTGAAGGAAGGTTTTTAATGCCTGCCAAAAGAGCTTCTTTTTTTCCTTTTGGAATTCTTACGTTGTAACCTTCGGGAGGAACAATGTTGTATCTGAATGCAGGGTTAAGATCCTGAAGTTTTTTCAGGTCTGTATTTATCAGTGAAGCTATATCTTTTAAATGCACCGACTTTTCAATAAAAATTTTGTCATAGGTGTATTCCTGGTAAGGTTTTATATCTTTGAAACCGTATTCTTCAAGATTTTTAACAATGTGCAGGGTTGCTATGAATTTGGGCACATACCTTGCTGTTTCATAAGGAAGTTGGAGGTAAAGATCCCAGAAATTGTCAAGGTATTTCAGATTCTGTTTTCTTATGGTTCTTAAAACCCGGCCTTCACCGCAGTTGTAAGCTGCAAGCACTGTAGACCAGTCACCGAAAATAGAGTGAAGTTCCTTAAGGTATGCAATTGCTGCATCAGTTGCTGCTTCCGGATCAAGTCTTTCATCAATATATATATTTCTTTTTAAACCGAACTTGTATCCTGTGGACGGGATAAACTGCCATAGCCCTAGAGCTCTGGCATGTGATAAAGCTTTTTCCTTAAATCCGCTTTCAATCAACGGAAGCCATGCAAGCTCCTCAGGAAGTTCTGCCTCTCTGAATTTTTCGAGGATCATCGGCATATATTTTCCTGATCTTTTGTAGGAATATATAAAATATCTTCTTCCGTTTCCTGTAAGCCTTTTGATTTCCTTTTCAACGTGCTGGTTCATTGTAAGAGGGATTTCATCTGAATTGCCAACAGTTCCGTTGGAGCGTGTTGAATATATTTCAAGAATTCTTTTTGCAATTGTGTATCTCAGGTCGTCGCGCTGCTGGCTTATAATACTGTCGTTTGAAGCCGGCATTTCAGATATAATTCTGTATGCCTGGTCAAGAGCTTTTAGTGCATTTTCAGGCTCCTGCTGTTCACGAAACTTTTGAGATGCGTCGCAGAAGTCAAGAGCCTGTTCAATGGAGTTGGCGTGAAACTCATCTGACTGGGGATTGTCTGTTTCAACAGCCGGCATCTCTTCGGGTGAAACTTCTTCATTATTATTTAAAGAAGGTTGGTTTATTATATCGGTATCAGTTGACTCAGTGGAATCTGTATCGATGATATTGGAATTAACAACATCTTTTTTGTCCTGGGTCTTAAGAGCATTTTCCGTTTCATTTTTTTTTGAAGAAGAAAAAAAATTACCTGTGCCTTTTGTTGAGCAGGAAATCATTAGTAATAATGCTGTGATACATACAATTATTTTTTTCATAAATTCAGGGACTTTTTGTTAAAATTAAGATTTAATAAATTTTAAAATTCAAATGCTTTATGAAAATAAAGTAAATGGCTCCCAATTGTCAAGATTTAAAGGGTTTTTTAATAAAAAAATAAATATTTGATTAAAAAATACTTGATTTCTAAATTGAGATGGTGTTAAAAGGAGAAGTTCTTTTTGGAGCATGCCAACGTAGCTCAGCTGGCAGAGCTGCTGATTTGTAATCAGCCGGTCGGGGGTTCGAGTCCCTCCGTTGGCTCCATTAAAATATTGTTTTGAGCGGGAGTAGCTCAGCTGGCAGAGCGTCAGCCTTCCAAGCTGAATGTCGCGAGTTCGAACCTCGTCTCCCGCTCCATTTTTATTGGTAATCAGGCCCATGTAGCTCAGCTGGCAGAGCGTTTCCTTGGTAAGGAAGAGG
Organism: Thermodesulfobacteriota bacterium; assembly: GCA_051744925.1. Classification (GTDB taxonomy): domain Bacteria; phylum Desulfobacterota; class Desulfobacteria; order Desulfobacterales; family JACKCP01; genus JACKCP01. The sequence goes on from JBNJDM010000001.1 coordinate 20,048, forward strand.
TTCGCCGGTTCGAATCCGGCCATGGGCTCCAGTTAATTTATTATGAAATTTTTTGAAAAGGGTTTAGGAGGGTTAAATAGATGGCTAAACAAAAATTCGAACGTACTAAGCCTCATGTTAACGTTGGAACAATTGGTCACATCGACCATGGTAAAACAACTCTAACAGCAGCTATAACAAAAAACTGCTCCCTTAAAGGTTGGGGTGAGAGCATTGATTTTGAAAATATTGATAAGGCTCCGGAAGAAAGAGAAAGGGGTATTACAATAGCAACAGCACATGTTGAATATGAATCAGAAAAACGTCACTACGCACATGTTGATTGTCCTGGTCATGCTGACTATATTAAAAACATGATTACAGGTGCTGCGCAGATGGACGGTTCCATTCTTGTTGTTAGTGCAGATGACGGTCCAATGCCACAGACTCGCGAGCATATTCTTCTTGCACGTCAGGTTGGTGTTCCTAAGATCGTTGTTTTTCTAAACAAGTGTGATATGGTTGATGATGAAGAGCTTATTGAGCTTGTTGAAATGGAACTTCAGGAACTTCTTGAAGCTTATGATTTTGATCCGGATGAAACACCAATAGTAAGAGGTAGTGCACTTAAGGCTCTTGAAGCAGACGATGCAGACTCTGAGGATGTTAACTGCATATGGGAGCTTCTTAAAGCTCTTGATGATACAATTCCCGAACCTGAGCGTCTTGTAGACATGGATTTTCTTATGCCTGTTGAAGATGTTTTCTCAATTTCAGGTCGTGGTACAGTTGTTACCGGCAGGGTTGAAAGAGGAAAGATCAAGCCTGGTGAAGAAATTGAAATTGTTGGCATAAAAGATACTATAAAGACTGTATGTACTGGCGTGGAAATGTTTAGAAAAATTCTGGACGAAGGTCTTGCAGGCGATAACGTAGGGCTTCTTCTTCGTGGTACAAAAAGAGATGATGTTGAGCGTGGACAGGTTTGTGCAAAGCCAAAGTCAATTACTCCCCATACAAAATTTATGGCTGAAGTGTATATTCTTAATAAAGAAGAAGGCGGAAGACATACCCCGTTTTTTACAGGCTACAGACCCCAGTTCTTCTTTAGAACCACAGATGTTACAGGTATATTGAATCTTCCTGAAGGCGTCGAGATGGTAATGCCTGGTGATAATGTTACAATCAGTGCTGAACTGATAGCTCCTATCGCAATGGAAAAAGAGCTTAGATTCGCTGTAAGAGAAGGCGGAAGAACAGTTGGAGCTGGTGTTGTAGCGGATATTATTGAGTAGTCTTACAAAGGGGGTGTCCGGTGAGAGTAAATATTACATTAGCATGCACAGAATGTAAGCAGAGAAATTACACAAATACCAAGAACAAACGGACAACTCCAGATAAACTAGAGTTTCGTAAGTTTTGCAAGTTTTGCGGTAAACACACACCGCATAAAGAAACTAAATAGAAGCTAAGCTGTCTTTTAAAGGCAGCTTTAATGCAGGCCAGTAGCTCCAACGGCAGAGCAACGGACTCCAAATCCGAAGGCTGGGGGTTCGAATCCCTCCTGGCCTGCCATTTTTTTTGTTTATATGGAGTAGGTGTATATATATGGGGCGGTTGCATCAAAAAAAATCTGATCAGGAAAAAAGAGAGAAGAAAAAAAAACTTCAGGAAGAAAAATCTGAACTGACAGAAAAAAATAAAAAAGCTCCGGTGCAGACTAAGAAAAAAGAAAAAACCGGTGTAAAAAAAGATAATTTTTTTCATAAATCTGTAGAATTTGTAAAAGAGGCCAGAGGTGAGCTTAAGAGAGTGGTTTGGCCGGGACGTAAACAGACCGTAGCATCAACAGTCATGGTTATTGTTTTTGTAATGATCATAGCATCATTCCTTGGCCTGGCGGATTTCATTTTTTCCGGTCTGATGTCGCTGATCCTCCGGTCATAAAAGTAGGGGGTAATATTGTCGGCCTTTCAGTGGTTTATAGTACATGTATACTCAGGTTATGAAAACCGGGTTAAAGTAACTTTGGAAGAAAAAATATCTGCATCGCCTTTAAAAGATTATTTTAAAGAGATTGTTGTTCCTACAGAGACTGTAGTTGAGCTTGTTAAAGGCAAGAAAAAAGAATCATCCAGAAAATTTTATCCTGGATATATACTTATTAATATGAAGCTCACTGATGCAACCTGGCACCTTGTCAGCAGTGCATCTAAGGTTACGGGTTTTCTGGGCAGCAGAAATAAGCCGACTCCTTTGAGTGAAAAGGAAGTCGAGTCAATTCTCCAGAGAGTGGAGGAAGGTAAAGAAAAGCCTCTTCCAAAATACTACTTTGAATCTGGTGATGAAGTCAGAGTTGTTGACGGTCCCTTTACAAATTTTAACGGAACAGTTGAAGAAGTTAATCCTGAAAAGGGTAAGATAAAAGTTTTTGTAAGTATTTTCGGCCGTTCTACACCAGTTGAGCTCGATTTTGTTCAGGTAAAAAAATTGTGATATTTTAAATATTTGGGAGTTTTGTGATGGCAAAGAAAGTAATGGCGCAAATTAAGCTGCAGGTTCAGGCGGGGAAAGCAAATCCATCCCCTCCGATAGGTCCTGCACTTGGTCAGCATGGCGTAAATATAATGGATTTTTGTAAGGCATTTAATGCCAGAACTCAAGACGATGCCGGAATGATTATACCTGTTGTAATAACAGTTTATCAGGACAGGACATTTACCTTTATTACAAAAACTCCTCCTGCAGCTGTTCTTTTAAGAAAAGCCCTTAAAATAGATAAAGGTTCGTCTGAGCCTAATAAAACTAAGGTTGGTAAAATTAAGCGTTCCCAGCTTGAAGAAATAGCTCAGCTTAAAATGCAGGATTTGAATGCTCATGATATCAATGCAGCTGTAAAAATTATTTCAGGCACGGCAAGGAGCATGGGTATAGAAGTTGTAAAATAAAATTTGAGGGAATGGGAAAATGCCTAAGCGCGGAAAAAAATACTTGGAATCAGTTGAAAAAATTGATCCGGAAAAAATATATTCGTTAGATGAAGGGTTAAAGCTTGCTCTTGAGACTTCATATGCTAATTTTGACGAAACAGTAGATGTTGCAGTCAAGCTTGGTGTAGATCCAAGACACGCTGACCAAATGGTTAGAGGTTCAGTTGTTCTTCCCAACGGTACTGGAAAAGAAGTAAGTGTTCTTGTTTTTGCCAGAGGCGATAAAGCCAAAGAAGCAGAAGATGCAGGAGCCGATTTTGTAGGTGCTGAAGAACTAGCTGATAAAATTCAGGGCGGATGGCTCGATTTTGATAAAGCAATTGCAACTCCTGATATGATGGCTGTTGTTGGTAAGCTTGGTAAGGTTCTTGGCCCCAGAGGTTTGATGCCGAACCCGAAAAGCGGAACAGTAACAATGGATGTAGGTAAAGCAGTTGATGAAATGAAGGCTGGTAAAATTGAGTTCAGGGTTGAAAAAGCAGGTATAATTCATGCTGCTGTTGGTAAAAAATCTTTTGGCCAGGATAAGCTTGTTGAAAATATCAAGTCTTTTCTGGATACAATTCAAAAGCTTAAACCGGCATCAAGCAAAGGGACTTATTTTAAAAGTTTTGCTTTATCAACAACCATGGGGCCCGGAGTTAAAGTAGATACTGCAGATATAAAAGAAGTATTAAAATTATAAAAAAATTACTGTCAAAGACAGTAGGTACACATTAATTTGTGTATAAACGGCTATGCCGGCCTACCGAGGCGGTTGGAATTGTTTTGGTTTCGGCTGGCACCTCTGTTGTTATTTTTTAAGAAAGGAGGTGTAGAAGAAGATGAATAGAACGCAAAAAGCTAATGTAGCTAAAGAACTTCATGATTGTCTTGGGTCTTCAAGTATTGCAATACTTGCTGACTATAAAGGCGTTGATGTTGAAGGAATGAATTTACTCAGAAAAGAGCTGAAAGATTCAGATGCCAGGCTTCAGGTTGTAAAAAATACTTTATTGAGAAGAGCTTCTGAAGGTACTCATGCCGCAGAACTTGCAGATTATTTTACCGGTCCTAATTCTATTACTACCACAGAAACAGACCCTGTTTCGCCTGCAAAAATTCTTACTAAGTTTGCTGAGAAATACAACAAGTTTGAACTTAAGGCAGCAGTGCTGGACGGCAAAATTCTAAGTGCTGAAGAGATTACTGCTCTGTCCAAACTGCCGTCCAGAGATATTCTGCTTAGTCAGTTCCTTTCAGTGCTCAATGCTGTCCCAACAGGCCTTGTAACTGTACTTAGCGGAGTTCAGAGAGATTTTGTCAACGTTGTTAATGCAATAAAAGACAAAAAAGAAAATGAATAATTTTATATATAAATCAAATATTTAGGAGTTTATAGAAAATGGCTGAAATTACAAAAGAAGATGTAATTGAATTTCTTTCTAATCTTACAGTGCTTGAACTTTCAGAGCTTGTAAAAGAACTTGAAGAAAAATTTGGTGTTTCTGCGGCTGCTCCGGTTGCTGCAATGCCTGCTGGAATGCCTGCAGAAGGCGGCGAAGCTGCTGAAGAAAAAACAGAGTTTGACGTTGTTCTCAAGTCAGCCGGCGACAAGAAAATCAATGTTATTAAAGAAGTAAGAAAGATAACAGGTCTCGGACTTAAAGAAGCAAAAGCTCTTGTAGAAGAAGTACCGAAGCCGGTTAAAGAAGGTATTGCAAAAGAAGATGCTGAAAAAATCAAGGAAGAACTTGAAGCAGCAGGTGCAGAAATAGAACTTAAGTAGTTCACAAAGTAAAATTTTTTTACGGAACCTGTCCTGTTTTAAGGAAGGTTCCGTAATTTATTACTGCAGTTTGAAATATTGATCACATTTCAAAGAAGTACGAAAAATTCTGTATTTTATTAAATACTAAATCCATATGGAGTAGCCATGTCCGGAAATCCTGTGTCAATTAAGCGTTTTAGAAAAAAATTCGGAAGAAAGGAAAGTATCTATGATATCCCGGATCTGATCGGAATGCAAAGGGAATCATATGAAAGATTCCTTCAGATGAATGTTCCCCCTGATAATAGAGAGGACAAAGGTATACAGTCGGTTTTTAAATCTGTATTTCCTATCAAGGATTTTACTGGGAGTGCATCACTTGAATTTGTTTCCTATGACTTCGGCGAAGTAAAGCATAATGAAATGGAATGTATACAAAGAGGTATGACATATGAAATATCTCTGCGGATACGCGTCCGTCTTGTGGTTTACGATGTAGATAAAGAAAACGGAACCCAGAGTATAAGAGATATTAAGGAACAGGAAATTTACTTTGGGACAATTCCTCTGATGACCAAAAGAGGAACTTTTATAATTAACGGCACAGAAAGAGCGGTCGTAAGTCAGCTGCACAGATCTTCCGGTGTATTTTTTGACCATGATAAAGGCAAAACCCATTCCAGCGGTAAGATAGTATACAGTGCCAGGGTTATCCCAGTCAGGGGCTCCTGGATCGATATGGAGATTGATCCAAAGGATGTACTTCATATCAGGATAGACAGGCGCAGAAAATTTCCTGTATCTGTTCTTTTCAAGGCTTTCGGTTATACTACTGAGGATCTTTTGTCTTATTTTTATAAAAAAGAGAGAATCAGGGTAACAGAAAGCGGTTTTATAAGAGATTTTGAAGAATCAAGACTAAAAGGTAAAAGAGCAGAATTTGATATTTTCGATCCTGAAACAGGAGAAGTTGCTGTTAAAAAAGGTCGTCTTTTTACAAAGCGTGCATTGAGACAACTGCGTAAAAGTGGTCTTCAGGAACTTCCAATTGGAAGAGATGAAATTCTTGATAAAGGTCTTGCCACCTCAGTGGTTAATCCCGAAACCGGTGATATTATAGCCAATGCAGGTGATCTTATAGATGAATCTTTCCTTGATAAAATAAGAGAACTCAAACTAGAATCATTTGACCTTCTGTATGTTGATGCCGCATACAGTGCTGATTCCATCAGAAAAACTATAGCTGCTGATAAAGTCGAAACAAGGGAAGAGGCTCTCCTTGAAATATATAAGCTTTTAAGACCCGGTAATCCCGCAACTCCTGAAGTTGCACAGGATTTTATCGACCATCTTTTTTTCAGTGATTCCTATTATGATCTTTCCGGTGTAGGAAGGATGAAACTCAATCACAGACTCGGAATAGATACAGATATTAATCTTACTACTCTGAGAAAAGAAGATATTTTGCTTACAGCAAAGACTCTTGTTCAGTTAAGAGATACACAGGGGCCGGTAGATGATATTGATCATCTTGGAAACAGAAGAGTCCGCGCAGTCGGGGAACTTCTTGAAAATCAGTACAGAATCGGTCTTGTTAGAATGGAAAGGGCGATTAAGGAAAGAATGAGCATGCAGGAAGTAGATGCTCTTATGCCCCATGATCTTGTTAATTCGAAACCTGTATCAGCTGTTGTCAAAGAATTCTTCGGAACAAGTCAGCTTTCTCAGTTTATGGATCAGACAAACCCTCTTTCAGAGACAACTCATAAAAGAAGGCTTTCTGCTCTTGGACCCGGTGGTCTTACAAGAGAAAGAGCCGGATTTGAAGTAAGGGACGTTCATCCTTCACATTACGGAAGAATTTGTCCCATTGAAACTCCAGAAGGTCCCAATATTGGTTTAATTGTTTCATTGTGTATTTATGCCAAGGTTAATGATTTTGGTTTTGTTGAAACTCCTTTCAGAGAAGTTGAAGATACCAAAGTAACAACCAAAGTAAGACATCTTAGTGCGTTTGAAGAAAAAGATCTTCCTATTGCACAGGCTAATGCAAAAATAGATGAAACAGGTCATTTTTCAGATTCAATAATAAATGCCAGAATAGCAGGTGAAGTTGAGCTGATTCCAAGGGAAGATGCAAAACTTATGGATATTTCCACAAGCCAGATAGTAAGTGTTTCAGCTGCTCTTATCCCTTTTCTTGAAAGTGATGATGCAAACCGTGCTCTTATGGGTTCAAACATGCAGCGTCAGGCAGTTCCGCTTGTTAAAAGCGAAGCCCCTCTTGTGGGTACTGGAATAGAAGGCGTAGTTGCAAGAGACTCAGGTGTTGCTGTTGTTGCTGAACATGATGGCGAAGTTATAGATGTCGATTCTTCAAGAATTGTAGTAATGCATGAGTTTGATGAATCAGGAAAAGTACCCGGCTGTACTGTATACATGCTGTCAAAGTTTAACAGGTCTAATCAGAATACCTGTTTTAATCACAAGCCTATAGTTCAGAAGCATGAAAAGGTTAAAAAAGGTCAGGTTATAGCTGACGGACCTTCAACAGATAAAGGCGAACTCGGTCTTGGTAAAAATGTTACAGTAGCTTTTATGCCCTGGGGAGGATACAACTTCGAGGATTCAATTCTTGTAAGTGAAGGTCTTGTTAAAGAAGGAACCTTTTCTTCTGTTCACATAGAAGAATTTGAGGTTGTTGCAAGGGATACAAAGCTTGGTAAGGAAGAGATCACAAGGGATATTCCAAATGTCGGCGAAGAAGCTTTAAGTCAGCTTGACGAGTCAGGGATAATCAAACTTGGCTCTGCTGTATCCTCAGGAGATATTCTTGTGGGTAAGGTTACTCCAAAAGGAGAAACCCAGCTTTCACCCGAGGAAAAGCTGCTTCGGGCAATTTTTGGTGAAAAAGCAGGGGATGTAAAAGATTCTTCCCTTAAAATTCCGCCGGGAGTTGAAGGAGTTGTTATTGATGCCAAAGTCTTTTCAAGACGGGGTGTTGATAAGGATGAAAGAACCAGAATGATAGAAGATAATGAAATCGCTGTCCTTGAAAAAAACAGGGATGACAGATTAATTGTTATAGAAAGCTCTGCAAAGTCCAAGATTGCTGAAATTTGCAAAGACCTTGAGGTCGGGGCAAATCATGTGAAAAATAAGCAGACGCTTATAAAAAAAGGTGAAAAAATAACTACTGAGTTACTTGATAACTTTGAAACAGAAGATCTTTCAGGACTTATAGTCTCTGATAATGAAGCAACAGAAAGAATAGACTCTGTTCTTGAGCTTGCAAAAGATGAAAAAGCCAAAGCAAGAAAAGAGTTTGATGATCAGGTAAGCCATTTTGAAAAAGGAGATGATCTTCCTCCAGGTGTAATAAAAATGATTAAAGTTTACGTTGCCATGAAAAGAGTTCTTTCTGTAGGTGATAAAATGGCAGGACGTCACGGAAACAAAGGTGTTGTATCACGAATTCTTCCTGTTGAGGATATGCCTTTTTTTAAAGACGGAACCCCTGTAGATATGGTTCTTAACCCGCTTGGAGTTCCTTCGCGTATGAACGTAGGACAGATCATGGAGATCCATCTGGGAAGAGCTGCAAGAGCGTTGGGATATCAGGTTGAAGAGATGCTTGAAGAGAAACGTTCTGATATGCTCAGGGAAAAATTTGAAAATATATTCAAAGATAATCCCGAAGAACTTAAAAAAGTAAATGAATATGATGATCAGGGAATACTCGAACTAGCAGATGAATTTAAACAAGGTGTTCATATGTCTACTCCGGTGTTTGACGGAGCAAATGAATCTGAAATTATAGATCTTTTAAGAGAAGGCGGAGCATCAACACTGGCACAGGAAATTCTTCATGATGGAAGAACAGGTATTCCTTTTGACGGTCCTATCACTGTAGGTACTAAATATTTGCTCAAACTTCATCACCTTGTCGATGACAAGCTCCATGCAAGATCTATAGGTCCTTATTCGCTGGTTACACAGCAGCCTCTCGGCGGTAAGGCACAGTTCGGCGGTCAGAGACTCGGGGAAATGGAAGTATGGGCTATGGAAGCTTATGGCGCTGCCTATGCTCTTCAGGAGTTTTTAACAGTAAAATCTGATGATATGGCCGGTCGTACCAGGATGTATGAAAAGATAGTAAAAGGACAGAATATGCTTGAACCCGGGTTGCCGGAGTCTTTTAAGGTACTGATAAAAGAACTTCAAAGCCTTGGACTTGATATTAACCTGATTGAAAGCGATAACTAAGGAGGGTATAAAGTGGATTCAATATATGATTTTTTTGCAAAACCCACTGATCCCAAAAGCTATGAGGGAGTTCAGGTATCACTTGCCTCCCCTGAAGCGATCAGGGAATGGTCCCATGGCGAGATAACAAAGCCTGAGACAATAAATTACAGAACATTCAAACCTGAAAGAGACGGTCTTTTCTGCGCAAAAATATTCGGGCCGACCAAGGATTATGAATGTAACTGCGGAAAATATAAAAGAATGAAGCACCGCGGAGTAATATGTGAAAAATGCGGTGTTGAGGTGATTCAGTCCAAGGTAAGAAGAGACAGAATGGCTCATATAGAGCTTATTACATCTGTTTCCCATATATGGTTCCTCAAGAGTCTTCCAAGTAAAATTGGAAACCTTCTTGATCTGACTTTGAAAAACCTTGAAAAAGTACTCTATTTTGACTGCTATATAGTTCTTGATCCAAAAGATACCGGTCTCAAGAAAATGCAGCTTCTTTCAGATGAAAAATATCATGAAGCTCTTGAACTTTACGGTTATGGATCATTTGAAGCAGGAATAGGTGCTGAATCTATTAAAAAACTTCTCTCAGAGCTTAATCTTGAAGAGATATATTCAGATCTTAAGGAAGAGATAAAACAGACTAATTCTGTGGCAAAAAAACAGAAAATTGCCAAAAGAATGAAGATTGTTGATGCCTTCAGAAGGTCAGGAATCAATCCTGAGTGGATGGTAATGGAAGTTGTTCCGATACTTCCGCCTGACTTACGACCACTTGTTCCTCTTGAGGGCGGAAGGTTTGCAACTTCAGATTTAAATGATCTTTACAGAAGGGTAATAAACAGGAACAACAGACTTAAGCGTCTTGTTGAACTGAATGCCCCTGATATAATAGTAAGAAATGAAAAAAGGATGCTGCAGGAATCTGTTGATGTTCTTTTTGACAACGGCAGACACGGAAGGGTTGTTACAGGTTCAAACAAAAGACCTCTAAAATCGCTTTCTGATACACTTAAAGGTAAGCAGGGCCGTTTCAGGCAGAACCTTCTTGGTAAGCGTGTCGACTATTCAGGACGTTCTGTTATAGTTGCAGGTCCCGGTCTGAGACTACATCAGTGTGGTATTCCTAAAAAAATGGCTCTGGAACTTTTTAAGCCTTTTATTTATCACCACCTGGAGCAAAAAGGGATTGTCTCAACAGTAAAAAGCGCCAAGAAAATGGTCGAAAAAGAGACACCTGAAGTATGGGATACTCTTGAAGAGGTTGTAAATGAATATCCGGTAATGCTTAACAGAGCGCCTACTCTCCACAGGATGGGTATTCAGGCTTTTGAGCCTGTACTTATAGAAGGTAAAGCTATAAGGCTCCACCCCCTTGTTTGTACTGCTTTTAACGCAGATTTTGACGGTGACCAGATGGCGGTTCATCTGCCTCTTTCCATAGAGTCTCATATTGAAGCAAGAGTGCTTATGCTTTCGAGCAATAACATTCTTTCTCCGGCAAACGGTTCGCCTATTATTGTTCCGACTCAGGATATAGTCCTTGGTCTTTACTATCTGACCATGGAGATAAAGGGTGACAAAGGTGAAGGAACTGTATTTTCTTCCGTTGATGAAGTTCGTGTAGCATATGATTCCGGTAATATTGGTATGCATGCCGGTGTTACCGTAAGAATGAGGGACGGAAAAAAATATAAAACAACTGTAGGTAAGGTTATGCTTTGGGAAGTAATTCCCGAAGATGCAGTTCTTACAATGAAACATATTAAGGTTTCTTCAGATAAAGAAGCAGAAGAGATTGTTAAGTTGGTTGAGTCAGGCAGCTCAACTTTTGATAAAGCTGCATCTAAATATTCAGTGAGCAGCGCAAGTGAAACAGATCATCTCCTTGGTAAGCTTTCATCAAGAGAGTTTAAAAATCAGTTTTCACTTAAGTACGGAGATCTGACTGAACTGTTTAAAAAGGACTCAGGTGATACAGCCGGACCTTATTTTGACGGTAAATTTTATCATATATTCGATATTCAGGAAAGAGAAGACGGAGTTCCTTTTGATATCGTAAATCAGCAGATGAATAAAAAGAATGTAAAAGATCTCATCGATTATACATACAGATACACAGGAACCAAGAATACAGTTCTGCTTGCTGACCGTCTTAAGGATCTCGGTTATGAAATGGGTACCATAGGTGGTCTTTCCATTTCAATTAATGATATGATTATTCCAGAAGATAAATGGGATATTATTCACAGCTCCGAAGATAAGGTAAACGAGATTAACAGGCAGTATACTGAAGGTCTTATAACCCAGGGTGAAAAGTACAATAAAGTTGTGGATATCTGGGCAAAAACCACAGATGATATTGCAGAGGCTATGATGAGTTATATGAACAAGCCTCCTGTAATTGAAAGTGGTGAAGATTTCAAAGATCCTATGGTCGGACGAATGAATGCTATATATATGATGGCAGACTCAGGTGCCAGGGGTAGTAAGGATCAGATGAGACAGCTTGCCGGTATGAGGGGTCTTATGGCCAAGCCTTCCGGTGAAATTATTGAAACTCCTATTACTGCCAACTTCCGTGAAGGTCTTTCAGTTCTTCAGTATTTTACTTCAACTCACGGTGCCAGAAAAGGCCTTGCTGATACTGCTCTTAAAACTGCAAACTCAGGATATCTTACAAGGCGTCTTGCAGATGTTGCCCAGGATTGTATGGTTACAGAAGATGACTGCGGAACAAGGCTCGGTATTGAAATTGAGCCGCTAACCGAAAGTGGTGAAGTGATTCAGGATCTTGGCGAAAGAATTCTTGGAAGGGTGGCATCTGAAGATATACTCGATCCTGTGACAGACAATGTTGTAATTAAAGCAGGCGATGAAATTAACGAAAAAGATGTAGCTGCAATAGACGACGCAGGTATTAAGAAATTAAGGATCAGATCTGTTCTTACATGCCAGGCTGAAGACGGTGTCTGTGCTTCTTGTTACGGAAGAGACCTTGCTCTTGGTAAAAAAGTAGAGGTTGGTGAAGCCGTAGGTATTCTTTCCGCTCAGTCAATAGGGGAGCCGGGTACCCAGCTTACAATGAGAACTTTTCATATAGGCGGTACTGCAAGTCAGAAAGTTGAGCAGGCAGATATCAAAGCCAAGGCTGAAGGTACTATAAAGTTTGAGGGAATAAATTACGTTACCAATGCCGAAGGTCAGAGCGTTGTAATGAACAGAAGGGGCGGAGAATTTATTATTGTAGGAGAAAGCGGAAGAGAGCTCGAAAGAAACCGGGTAATCTATGGCGCGACACTACATGTTAATGACGGACAGAAAGTTAAAGGCGGAGATACTCTTGCTGTATGGGATCCGTTCACCACCCCTATTATTACAGAAGTTTCCGGTGTTGTAAAATTTGAAGATATAGTATCCGGTAAAACAGTTGCAGAACAGATTGACCCGGTAACAGGAAAAGCAAGCCGAACAGTTGCTGATCATAAAACAACGGAATTCAGACCGAGAATTACTTTGAAAGATTCCAATGGAAAAGGAGTAAGACTTCCCGACGGAAGTGACTACGCAAGATATTCACTTCCTGTTGGAGCTGTTCTTATGGCTGAGGAAGGTGATGAGGTTTTTGCAGGTGATGTTATTGCAAAACTTCCAAGAGCAACTACCAAAACCAAGGATATTACAGGTGGTCTGCCAAGAGTTGCTGAATTGTTTGAAATCAGAAAACCGAAGGAAACAGCAATTTTATCCGAAATTGACGGTTATATAACTGTTTCAAGAGGAACAAAAGGCAAGCATAAAGTTATTGTTACTCCTGTAGATGTCGGAGAAAAGAAAGAGTATCTTATAACAAGGAGCAAGCAGCTCAATGTTTATGAGGGCGATTATGTAAGAGCTGGAGAAGCTCTCTGCGGAGGAGATATTAATCCCCAGGATATTTTGAATATCAAGGGAGAGATAGAACTTGCGAAGTATCTTCTAAATGAGGTTCAGGAGGTATACAGACTTCAGGGTGTTAAGATAAATGATAAGCATATAGAAGTTATTGTGCGTCAGATGATGAGAATGGTTAAAGTTGTAGATCCTGGTGATACAGATTTTATTGTGGAAGAGCAGATAGAAAGAAAAACTTTTGAACATGCCAATGCACAGGCTGTAGCAAGAGGTGAAATGCCGGCTCAGGGTGACCCGCTGATTCTTGGAATAACAAAAGCATCACTTTCAACAGACAGTTTCATATCTGCTGCATCTTTTCAGGAAACAACCAGGGTACTTACAGAAGCAAGTATCGCAGGAAAGGTTGACAGTCTAAAAGGTCTTAAGGAAAACGTAATTATGGGTCGACTGATTCCTGCGGGTACAGGAAAGAAAATGTACTGGGAAACAGATGTAGAAGCGGTTGAAGAATAAAATAAAAAGGCTTTCTGAACGTCAGCTGCTTTAATTTAATTTGTTCTCAGCCGGAATTATTTTTATAAGTTGTTCTAAATATTTAAATAAAACTTGACCCTTTGAAGCTGTTAATTTATATATAAATGATTTTGTCAAGATTAGGTAAAGGAGGAAAGTGATAGATGCCAACTATTAACCAGTTAATACGTAAGGGTAGGAAGCGGACTGCTCAGAAAAACAGCACTCCTGCTTTGAAAGGCGGCCCCCAGAAAAGGGGAGTTTGCACCCGCGTCTTTACGTCTACCCCGAAAAAGCCGAACTCGGCGCTGAGAAAAGTCGCCAGGGTAAGGCTTACAACAGGTATTGAGGTTACAGCCTATATTCCTGGTATAGGGCATAACCTTCAGGAGCATTCTGTTGTACTTGTGAGGGGAGGTCGTGTAAAAGACCTTCCGGGTGTCAGGTATCACATTGTTAGAGGTGCTCTTGATACATTAGGTGTAGAGGATCGTAAACAGGGTAGGTCCAAGTATGGTACAAAAAGGCCTAAATAAATTTTAAGAGTAAAATTTTTAAGGAAAAGAGATTTATAATGCCGAGAAGAAGAGAAATTCCGAAACGCAAAGTTAAACCAGATTCAAGGTATAATAACGAACTTGTTTCCAGGTTTATAAACAAAATTATGCTGGACGGGAAAAAAAGTGTTGCAGAAAGAGTTGTTTATTCGGCGTTGGATCTTGTGGGAGAAAAAACAGGTGAACCTGCTATAGAAGTATTTCAGCGGGCCATGGACAATGTAAGACCTTTTGTTGAGGTTAAGTCACGTCGTGTAGGCGGGTCCACATATCAGGTTCCAACCGAGATAAGACCACCCAGGCAGACAGCATTGGCCATGAGATGGTTAATTAATTTTTCAAAATCAAGATCTGAACAAGGTATGCCTAAAAAGCTGGCTGCAGAATTTGTTGATGCAGCAAACAGCAGAGGCTCATCTGTTAAGAAAAGAGAAGATACCCACAGAATGGCTGAAGCAAACAAGGCTTTTGCTCATTATCGCTGGTAGGGTGTTGTGAGATTGTTAATGCCGGTAAGCTAATCGGAAAAGCGAGAGATTAAATTATGGAAACCAAGATTAGAATAAGGTTGCGGGCTTATGATCACAAGCTGTTGGATCAGTCGGCTCTGGACATTGTAGACACCGCCAGAAAAACTGGAGCACAGGTTGTCGGACCGATTCCACTGCCAACTAAACTGAACAAGTTTTGTGTTTTAAGATCTCCCCATGTGAATAAAAAATCACGGGAGCAATTTGAAATCAGAACCCACAAAAGGCTGTTGGATATTCTTGAGCCGACGCAGCAGACAGTAGATGCTTTGATGAAGCTTGATCTGTCTCCTGGCGTAGATGTGGAAATTAAACTTTAGGTCGGGGATTTTAAGTTATGTGTAAAGGATTGATCGGTAAAAAACTTGGGATGACAAAAGTTTATACCCCCGAGGGAATTCAGGTTCCGGTCACTGTTGTAGAGGCAGGGCCCTGTGTTGTAACCCAGGTTAAGACAAACGAGACTGACAATTACAATGCGCTTCAGCTTGCCTTTGATGAAAAGACCAAAAATGTGACTAAGCCTTTAAAAGGACATTTTGAAAAAAGCGGCGGAAAATATTTTTATAAGATTAATGAATTCCCTGCAGAAAATGTAGCAGAATATGAAGCCGGCCAGGAAATAGGACTCGATATTTTTTCAAAAGGTGAAAAAGTTTCTGTGTCAGGTAAGTCAAAAGGTAAAGGCTTTACAGGTACTGTAAAAAGATACGGTTTTTCACGCGGACCTGTTACTCACGGTTCAAGAAATGTGAGAAAGACCGGCTCAATTGGTTGCAGTGCAGATCCAGCAAGGGTTATTAAAGGTAAGAAGATGCCTGGTCAGCACGGAAATAAAAGGGTAACAGTTAATAAACTTCAGATTATTGATATTATTCCCGAGGAAAACATTATCCTCATTAAGGGAGCAGTTCCGGGTCACAAAAACGGATATGTAGAGATCAGAAAATCGTAGTTATAAGCTGTGAACGCATTGTAAAGGAAGAAATGAGGAAAAAATGGCAGCTTTTGAAGTTTTAAACCAAAAAGGCGAAAAAGTATCCGATATCGAGCTAGAAGACGGTGTTTTTGACCTGAGTGTCAAAAAAGATATTCTTAATACCGTAGTTCGTATGCAGCTTTCTGCAAAAAGAGCGGGTACAGCGTCGACCAAAGGCAGATCCGAAATTAAAGGAAGCACTGCCAAAATGTTCAGGCAGAAAGGTACCGGCCGCGCAAGACGTGGTGATATCAAAGCTCCTCTGTTAAGAGGCGGCGGAGTTGTTTTCGGCCCAAAGCCGAGATCATATGAAATAAAGGTACCCAAGAAAGTAAGAAAAACAGCCAAAAAAATGGCTTTAAGTGCAAAGAACCAGAGCAGCACATTAAAAGTGTTGAACAAAATTGAGCTTGAAGAGATTAAAACAAAAGATTTTGTTGAGATATTAAACGCTCTGAACGTTAAAAATGCACTTTTTATTGTAGACGATATTGATGACAAAGTAATGCTTTCGGCCAGAAACGTTCCATCAGTAAAAGTTCTTCATATGGACGGGCTGAATGTTTATGATGTACTGAAGTATGAGCACGTTATTTTACTTGAGTCGTCAGCTAAAGCAATTGAAGGGAGGCTCGCATAATGAGAACCTCTTATGATATTATTATTGGACCGGTAAATACCGAGAAGTCGAATCTTCAAAACGAAGTAAATAATCAGGTTACTTTTGAAGTGGACCCCCGTGCAAACAGAATTGAGATTAAAAAAGCTGTTGAAGAGATTTTTAAGGTAAAAGTTGAAAAAGTCAGAACAGCTGTTGTTAAAGGCAAAAAGAAGCGCCGCGGTCTCATTATCGGCCAGAGGAAAAACTGGAAAAAAGCTATTGTGAATTTGGGCCACGGGGATAAAATCGAATTTTTTGAAGGTGTGTAGAGGTATAAATGGCTATAAAAAAAGTAAAACCGACGTCTCCTGGACGAAGAGGGCAGGAATACAGCACCTTTGAAGAGGTTACTAAAAAGGAGCCCGAAAGAAGTCTTGTTACATCGCTTAAGAGTAAAGCCGGAAGAAATTCCAACGGCAGAATAACTGCGAAGCACAGAGGCGGAGGTCATAAAAGACTTTACAGGAAAATAGATTTTAAGAGAGATAAGCTTGGAATTCCTGCAAAGGTAGCTTCAATTGAGTATGATCCTAACAGAACTTCAAGAATCGCTCTTTTGAACTATGCAGACGGAGAAAAAAGATATATTCTTGCTCCACAGGCACTTAAAGTAGGTGATATTGTTGAATCAGGTGATAATGTAGATATTAAGCCGGGCAATACCCTTCCTCTTAAGAATATTCCTTTGGGTACGCATTTGCATAATATTGAACTCCGTAAAGGACAGGGTGGACAGCTTGTGAGAAGTGCAGGCGTTTATGCCCAGCTTCTTGCTAAAGAGGATAAGTATGCTCTGATCAAAATGCCGTCCGGTGAAGTAAGAATGATTCTCCAGACCTGCAGGGCCACAGTTGGCCATGTAGGTAATAAAGATCATCTTAATATTGAAGCCGGCAAGGCGGGACGCAGCAGATGGAAAGGCCGTCGTCCAAGAGTCAGGGGTGTGGCAATGAACCCGGTCGATCATCCGATGGGCGGTGGTGAAGGCCGTTCTTCCGGAGGAAGGCATCCGTGCAGTCCTTGGGGTAAACCCAGCAAGGGTTACAGAACCAGGAAGAATAAGTCGACTGATCGTTATATTGTAAAGAGAAGAACAAGAAATTAAGGGGTAGAAGGTTATGCCACGCTCATTAAAAAAAGGTCCGTTTATTGAAGCCAGTCTTTTTGATAAGATACTGGCGGCTCAGGAGAGCCAGAGTAAAAAAGTTATAAAGACCTGGTCGAGAAGGTCAACTATACTTCCGGAAATGGTTGGATTGACCATTGCTGTCCATAACGGAAAGAAATTTGTGCCGGTTTTTATTACTGAGAACATGGTCGGGCATAAATTAGGCGAGTTTTCGCCTACCCGGACATATTATGGTCATGCGGCAGATAGAAAAGCAAAGGCTAAGTAATAAGGAAAAAGGGTGGCGAGAATATGGAAGTAAGAGCAATAGGAAGATATAAAAGAATATCACCTCAAAAGGTGCGTCTTGTTTTAGGGCGGGTAAAGGGTAAGCCTATAGAGCCCGGCCTGAATAATTTGAGTTTTATGCCGCAGAAAGCGGCCGGAATACTGGAAAAGATTGTCCGTTCAGCTGTTGCTAATGCAGAAGAAAAAGGACTGGATGTTGATGATCTTTATATAAAAAATATTTACGTTGATCAGGGCCCTATGCTGAAAAGATTTCGTCCCAGAGCCAGAGGTCGTGCAACGAGAATTCTGAAAAGAACCAGCCATATAACTGTGATATTATCAGAAAAGGCGGCATAAGGAGGGTAAGGTTTGGGTCAGAAAGTTAATCCTACAAGCTTGCGTCTTGGAATTGTCAAAACATGGGATTCCAGATGGTTTGCAGAAAAAAAAGATTACAGCCAGCGTCTTCAGGAAGATTTTAAGTTGAGAAAATTCCTCAAAAAAAGACTGTATCACGCTGGTATTTCTAAAATAGAGATTGAAAGGTCCTCAAAAAGGATCAAAATTAGAATTTTTACTTCCCGTCCCGGAATTGTTATAGGGAAAAAAGGTGCTGAAATAGGTCAGATTAAGAATGAAGTTGCAAAGCAGATATCAAAACAGGAAGTTGTTATTGATATTCAGGAAGTTAGAAAACCTGAACTTGATGCTCAGCTTATTTCAGAAAACGTTGCAGCGCAGCTTGAAAAAAGAGTTGCTTTCAGAAGAGCTATGAAAAGAAGTGTCAGCAGTGCAATGAGACTTGGCGCCGGTGGTGTTAAGATTATATGCGCAGGACGTCTGGGCGGCGCTGAAATGGCAAGAACTGAGTGGTATAAAGAGGGGAGAATTCCTCTTCATACATTAAGAGCCGATATAGACTATGGATTTACACAGGCTGAAACCACATACGGAATAATCGGCATTAAAGTATTTCTTTTCAAAGGCGAAGTTCTGCAGAAAGAAAAAAACCTTGCGGAAGCGGAAAAATAGGAGTTATTTTTAGCCATGCTTAGTCCAAAGAGATTTAAATTCAGAAAGCAGCACAGAGGCCGTACAAGAGGCCAGGCTCTTAGAGGTTCTTCACTGAGCTTCGGAGAGTTCGGTCTTCAGGCTGTAGAGCCCGGATATATATCATCCAGGCAGATAGAAGCTGCAAGGATAGCAATAAACCGCTATATTAAAAGAGGCGGTAAAATGTGGATAAGAATTTTCCCTGATAAACCGATTACAAAAAAACCTGCAGAGGTTAGGATGGGTAAGGGAAAAGGACCAAACGAAGGTTGGGTAGCAAGAATCAAGCCCGGAAGAGTGATGTATGAACTTGAAGGGGTTGATAAGAATCAGGCAATGGAAGCTTTCAGGCTTGCATCGCACAAGCTGCCGATCAAAACCAGGTTTGTAGAAAGAGGCGATTGGTCATGATAAGTGCTAGCAAATTAAGAGAAAAAAGTGTAGAAGAACTCGAGCAGCAGGTAAATGAACTGAAGCAGGAATTTTTTAATCTTCGTTTTCAGCACCGTACAGGTCAGCTTGAAAATACAGCTGAAATACCGAAGACTAAAAAAAATATTGCCAGAGTTATGACTGTACTGAATGAACAAAAAAACAAGTAGAGTGAAGCCATGAGTGAAAGAGGAATGAAAAGACAACTGTCGGGTTACGTCGTCTCTGATAAAATGGATAAATCTGTTACAGTTAAAGTTGAAAGACTGGTAAAGCATCCATTGTATAAGAAGTACATCAGACGCCATAAAAAATATATGGCTCATGACGAGCGCAATGAATGCCAGATTGGAGACCGTGTTCAGATTCTGGAAGCACGCCCTTTGAGCAAAAATAAAAGATGGCGTGTCAGCAGAGTTATGGAAAAGGCTGTATAATTTTTGTCAATCATAAAGGGTACCAACAATGATTCAGCAGGAAACGCGTCTGGCCGTAGCCGATAATTCTGGAGCAAAAGAAGTTCTTTGCGTTAAGGTTCTCGGTGGATCCAGAAAAAGATACGCCAGAGTAGGCGATATAATTAAAGTTACAGTAAAAGAAGCTATACCGGGAGGTAAAGTCAAAAAAGGCGACCTGGTTGATGCTGTAGTAGTAAGAACTAAAAAACAACTTCAGAGACCTGACGGCTCTAAAATCCGTTTTGATCAAAATGCAGCAGTTCTTATCAATCCGAACAAAGAGCCTGTTGGAACAAGGATTTTCGGTCCGATTGCAAGGGAACTCAGGGCTAAACGTTTTATGAGAATTATTTCGCTTGCACCTGAAGTGCTTTAAGAAAAAAGGAAAGTCCAAATGCAGATTGTAAAAACAGGTCTGAAAAAAGATGACAAAATTAAAGTTATTGCCGGTAAAGACAACGGCAAGATAGGTAAAATACTTAAGGTTGACCGTAAGGAAAACCGGGTAGTTGTGGAGAACATAAATAAGGTGAAACGTCACGTCAAGCCGAGTATGCAGAACAGACAGGGCGGGATCATCGATAAAGAAGCTCCTGTACATGCTTCAAATGTTATGCTCCTTTGTTCACAGTGCATGAAGCCGACAAGAATAAGCTTTAAAATGCTTGAAAACGGCGATAAAGTACGCATATGCAATAAGTGCAAGGAAGTTGTAAGTTAAGTAGTTTGTGCAGGGAGTGTCCCGGAGGATTTAGATGGTTGATATGAGAGATTATTATAAGACAGAAGTTGTGCCAAAGCTCACAGAAGCTTTCAATTACGAAAACGTAATGGAAGTTCCGAGGATTGAAAAAGTAGTTTTAAATATGGGTGTTGGTGACGCAATTTCGAACAACAAAGTTTTGGATTCAGCAGTCGATGAAATGACTCTGATTTCCGGTCAGAAACCTGTAGTAACAAAGGCCAGGAAATCTATTGCAGCTTTCAAATTAAGACAGGGAATGCCCATCGGCTGTATGGTTACTTTAAGAAGAAAGAAAATGTATGATTTTCTTACCCGTCTTGTAAATGTAGCCCTTCCAAGGGTAAAAGATTTTAAAGGTATATCGGGTAAGTCTTTTGATGGTTACGGGAATTATACTCTCGGTATAAAAGAGCAGATGATTTTCCCGGAAATAGTTTATGATAAGGTTGATAAAATTAAGGGACTCAATATCTCTATAGTAACTACGGCAGGAACAGACAGTGAAGCTAAAGAACTTTTAAAACTGTTGGGTATGCCGTTTAGAAATTAATAAGGAGGAAAGTTTTGGCAAGAAAAGCTTTAATAGAAAAGGCAGCAAAAAAGCCAAAATATAAAGTTCGTGGATATAACAGATGTCCTCTTTGCGGTCGCCCGAGAGCTTTTATGAGATATTTTGGTGTGTGCAGAATTTGTTTCAGAGATCTTGCTTCTAACGGCAAGTTGCCTGGTGTTACAAAGTCTAGCTGGTAATTTATAATTTAAAGTACGGAGATATGATATGAGTGCAATCACAGATCCGATTGCAGATTTGCTTACAAGAATCAGAAATGCTGGAAATGCGAAACTTGAAAGCGTTGATGTTCCAAATTCTAATGTAAAGACAAATTTAGTAAAGATTTTGGTCGAACAGGGCTATGTCAATGACTATAAAGTAATAGAAGATGGTAAACAGGGAATTCTTCGCATATATCTGAAGTTTGTTGAAGGCAGAAAACACGCAATTTTCGGTTTAGAGAGAGTAAGCAAGTCAAGCAGAAGAGTTTATACAAAAGCTACGGAAGTACCAAAAGTAAGAAACGGACTGGGTATTTCCATAGTATCGACATCAAAAGGTTTGATGGATGACAGAAAAGCCAGAGCTCAAAATGTTGGCGGAGAAATACTCTGCAATGTTTGGTAAGAATAGGAGATAATATGTCACGTATAGGAAATAAACCTGTTAGCCTCCCGGGTAGTGTCAAGGCAGAGTATAAAGACAGTATTATTTTTATAGAAGGTGCCAAAGGAAAACTGGAGCAAAGTATTCATCCTGAAGTTGAACTCGATATTTCAGAGGATGTAATTAATGTAAAGTCGAAATCTCCGAAAAAAGAGATAAGGGCATTCCAGGGTATGACCCGCGCACTTATAGCCAATATGGTAACAGGTGTAAGCGAAGGTTTTCAAAAAGTACTTGAAATAAACGGTGTGGGTTACAGAGCAGAAATGAAGGGAAATGATCTGATTTTAAACCTTGGATATTCAAACCCTGTTGTATACCCTGTACCTGAAGGACTTACTGTCAGTATTGAAGGCAATAAAATTACTATTTCAGGCATTGATAAACAAAAAGTTGGTCAGGTTGCGGCTGAAATCAGAGAAAAAAGACCTCCTGAGCCATATAAGGGTAAAGGGGTTAAATATGCAGATGAGCATATTATAAGAAAAGCCGGAAAAGCTGCTAAGGCATAAATGATATGAGGTGTTATAATGGGTTTTAAAAGAGAACCTAAATATATTTCGAGATATAAAAGAAAAAAAAGAATAAGAAGAAAGATCAAAGGGACAACTGAGTGTCCCAGACTTTCTGTTTTCAGAAGCGCCAGGCATATTTACGCCCAGGTAATAGATGATATCAAAGGCGAAACCCTGGTTTCAGCTTCAACAGTAGACAAAGATATTGCAGGTACTCAATTTGAAAATAAGGTTGATGCTGCCGTAAAAATCGGACGTGCTGTAGCTGAAAAAGCAAAAGGAAAAGGTATTGAAGCCGTGGTGTTCGACAGAAACGGATTTATCTATCACGGCAGAGTAAAGGCCTTGTCAGACAGTGCAAGAGAAGCAGGTCTTAATTTTTAATGATCGTAGGAGGCTGTTTTGTATAAAAAAGAGACAGATGATAAACAACTTATAGATAAAGTTGTTCATATTAAAAGGGTTGCCAAAGTTGTAAAAGGTGGCCGCAGATTCAGTTTCGGCGCTCTTGTGGTCGTCGGAGACGGACAGGGTAAAGTAGGCTTCGGTACAGGCAAGGCCGGAGAAGTTCCTGAAGCGATAAGAAAGGCTGTGGAACAGGCTAAAAGAAACATGGTTACAGTTTATCTTACACACGGAACAATACCTTATACAACAAACGGAAGATTTGGTGCAGGAAAAGTTCTTTTAAAACCTGCAGCTCCGGGTACAGGTGTTATTGCCGGTGGTGCGGTACGTTCTGTACTTGAAGCGGTCGGAGTTACAGATATCCTCACAAAGTGCATTGGTACAAACAATCCGAATAACGTTGTAAGAGCAACAATAGAAGGGCTTGTAAACCTTGAAAGTCCGGATGAAGTTGCAAAGCGCCGCGGAATTGATGTCAATGAACTTAAATAACATATAAATGCTGGATCTTTTAAATGATCTGGAGGGTGTGATATGGCTGAAAAATTAAAGATAACCATGATACGAAGCTTGATTGGTAGTCCGGAAAAACACAGAAAAACTTTAAAAGCTATGGGCCTGACAAGAATAGGCAAAAAAGTTGAAATGGCGGATATCCCGGCTGCAAGAGGAATGATCCGCAAAGTTGAGCATATGGTCAAGGTTGAGGAGATTTAGTATATATGAGACTGCATGAGCTTTCACCGGCTGAGGGAAGCCGTAAAAACAGAAAAAGAAAAGGACGCGGTCCCGGTTCAGGAAACGGAAAAACTGCAGGACGCGGAACCAAGGGTCAGAGAGCCCGCTCTGGAGGTAAGGTAAGAGTTGGATTTGAAGGCGGGCAGATGCCTCTTCAGAGAAGACTTCCCAAAAGAGGTTTTACAAATATTTTTAAAAAAGAATTTGCTGAACTAAATATCGAGGATCTTGCATCTTTTGAATCAAACACCGAGATTGATGAAAAGTTTTTGCTTAGTAATGGTAAAATCAGCAGGCTTAAAAACGGAGTAAAGATACTTGGTCGTGGTGAAATCGATGTTCCTTTGACATTAAAAGTCAGCAAAGCAAGTAAAAGTGCAATCGAAAAAATTGAAGCGGCCGGCGGTCGTGTAGAGGTAATAACCAAATGATAACTGGAAGCGGGTATCAAAACATATTTAAACAGGCGGAGCTGAAAAAAAGACTGCTGGTTACGGCGGCTCTGCTGCTGGTCTACAGGATAGGCGTGCATGTCCCTACTCCGGGAATCGACAGGGAAGCACTTCTTGCATTGTTTGCATCTGCAGAAGGAACCCTTTTCTCGATGTTTGACATGTTTGCAGGTGGTGCTTTAAGTCAGCTCTCTGTTTTTGCTCTTGGTATCATGCCCTATATCAGTGCTGCAATTATATTTGAGCTTTTAAAAGTCTCTGTTCCTTATCTTCAGCAGCTGAAAAAAGAAGGTGAACAGGGCAGGCGCAAGATGACCCAGTATACCAGATATGCTACTGTTGCGATAAGTCTTGTTCAGGGTATAGGAATCAGTATAGGTCTTGAAAGTATGACTGCTCCGGGTGGAGCTGCTGTAGTACTTGATCCCGGCTGGCCATTCCGGATAATGACAATGATTACGCTTACAGCCGGTACAATATTTATTATGTGGCTCGGTGAACAGATAACCGAACGTGGTATCGGCAACGGTATATCATTGATAATTTTTGCAGGTATAGTAGCGCGTCTTCCTGCAGCAATAACAAATACATTCAAACTTGTTTCCAATGGCGAGATGAGTGTTTTCGGGCTTATAATCCTGGTAGCGCTTATGGTTGGTGTCATCGCATTTATTATATTTATGGAACAGGCTCAGAGAAGAATTCCGGTGCAGTACGCCAAAAGAGTCGTCGGAAGAAAAATGTTTGGCGGGCAGAGTTCGCATTTACCTCTGAAGATAAACAGTGCGGGTGTTATTCCGCCTATTTTTGCATCATCCCTTATGATGTTTCCGGCAACTATGGCCAATATTATCAATATTCCGGCCATGGAGACATTTTCCAATCTCCTTGCACCGGGCTCAATAATTTATAATCTTGTCTATGTAGCTTTTATAGTATTTTTCTGCTTTTTTTACACAGCAATTCAGTTTAATCCTGAAGAACTGTCTGAAAATCTTAAAAAGGGCGGAGGATATATTCCAGGTGTAAGACCGGGGGCGAAGACTACTGAATATATAGATAAAGTAATTACAAGACTTACATTCTCAGGTTCTATTTATATCTCTGCTGTCTGCGTACTACCGACAATTTTAATTTCCAAATACAATGTCCCGTTTTATTTTGGTGGGACAGCTCTTTTGATTGTCGTAGGTGTAGCCATTGATTTTGTAGGACAGGTTGAATCCCATCTGATAAACAGAAATTACCAGGGATTTTTAACCGATAATTCAGGAGACAATAAAAAGAAAAAATCTGGACTAAGTATTAGATAAGTGTTATTTTTTCAAATTTGATTTCCTGTTGTGTATAATTGAAAGGAGTTGGTATGGCAAAGGAAGAAGCCATAAAAGTTGAAGGTACGGTTACAGAAACCTTGCCCAATGCAGTTTTTCGTGTTGAACTTGAAAATGGTCATGAGATTATGGCTCACATTTCAGGTAAGATGCGTATGCATTTTATTAAAATTTTGCCAGGTGATCAGGTTACAGTAGAACTGTCCCCCTATGATCTTACCCGGGGAAGAATAGTATATAGAGCTAAAAAATAGAATCCAGCAGAGGTTAATCATGAAAGTCAGACCTTCAGTAAAGAAAATGTGCAGAAATTGTCGCGTTATAAAGCGAAAAGGTGTGGTAAGAGTTATTTGTTCAAACAAGCGTCATAAACAGAGGCAAGGTTAAAGGAGGGTATTTTGGCCAGGATAGCAGGAGTAGATTTACCCAAAAATAAAAGAGCCGATGTTGCTCTTACATATATTTACGGTATTGGCAAAGGGACTGCATCAAAGATTTTAAATGACATAAAAATTGATGCACAGACAAAGATAATGGATCTGGATGACGACCAGATAAACAAAATCAGACGTGAAATCGACGGCGACTACAAAGTTGAAGGTGAGCTTAGAAGTGAAGTCTCGATGAATATAAAACGTCTTATGGATCTCGGCTGCTACAGAGGTTTGAGACACAGAAGAGGTCTTCCTGTAAACGGTCAGAGAACAAGAACTAATGCCAGGACAAGAAAAGGTCCTAAGCGTGTTGCTGTTAAAAAGAAAAAATAATTAATTTTTGAGGTAATAATAAAAATGGCAAAAGTTAAGGTTAAAAAGAAAAAAAGAACCAGAAAGAATATATCGACCGGAGTAGCGCATATACTCTCTACATTTAATAATTCAATAGTGAGTATAACAGATACATCCGGAAACGTTATATGCTGGTCAACTTCAGGTGCTATGGGTTTTAAAGGCTCAAGAAAAAGTACTCCGTTTGCTTCTCAGATGGCAGCTGAAGATGCTGCTAAAAAAGCAGTCGATAATGGAATGAAAACTGTTGAGGTTTATGTTAAAGGCCCTGGCGCAGGACGTGAGTCAGCTGTAAGAGCGTTACAGTCTGCAGGTCTTAATGTAACTATGATAAGAGACGTTACTCCGGTTCCGCATAACGGATGCCGTCCGCCTAAGCGCAGAAGAGTATAATAGTTTTAAAATATGGAAATATTTAATTAAGGAGGAGAACCTTGTCTCGATACAGGGGAGCAGTCTGCAGGCATTGCAGACGTGAAAATATAAAATTGTTTCTTAAAGGCGATAGATGCTACACAGACAAGTGTGCATTTGAAAGACGTTCATATGCACCAGGTGAGCATGGTCAGAAAAGAGGGAAACTTTCTGATTACGGTATTCAGCTGAGAGAAAAGCAGAAAGTAAGAAGACTTTACGGCTTGTCTGAAAAACAGTTCAGGCTGACTTTTCACAAGTCATCAAGACTTCAGGGTGTTACAGGTGAAAATTTTCTATCTATTCTTGAGCGTCGTCTGGATAATGTTATTTACCGTTTCGGGTTTGCTGGTTCAAGAAACCAGGCTCGTCAGTTTGTAAGACACAATCATTTTACAGTAAACGGTGTAAAAACAAATATTCCTTCATATGTTGTAAAGCCCGGAGATGTTATAGAACTGGTTGAAAAAAGCAGAAGTAACCAGTATATAAATGATTCTCTTACTGCTGTTGAAAGACGCGGTATATCTCAGTGGCTGGAGCTTGAGAAGGATAACTACAAAGGTATAGTTAAAAATACACCTGTAAGAGAAGATATTACATTGCCTATACAGGAAAATTTGATAGTTGAATTTTATTCAAGGTAGTAATTTTTTTAATTCAGGGATAGTTTTTAGTTATAAAATAAACACCTTCCTAGCTTAAAGGGAGTAATTTAATGTCATCAAATTCACATTTAGATGAAATTGTATATATTAACTGGAGAGATATGATTCAGCCTGAAAAAGTTCAGGTTGAAACAACCGAAACCCATGGTAAGTTTGTATTTGAACCTTTGGAAAAAGGTTATGCAACAACTATAGGTAATTCCCTGAGGCGCATAATTCTATCCTCTATTTACGGATCAGGAATTGTAAGAGTATGGATAAAAGGTGTTTCGCACGAATATTCCACAATTCCGAATGTAATAGAAGACGTATCAGATATTATTCTGAACCTCAAAGAGGTCAGGGTAAAATCTTTTGATCTTGAGCCTCATGTTATTGAACTTAAAACAGATACACCGGGCAAAGTTACAGCTGCTCAGATTGTGTCTGAAGATGACTCCGTCGAAGTTCTTAACCCGCAACAGCATATTGCAACATTAGCTGAAGGCGGCGAACTGGATATGAAGATGGAAGTTCTGGTTGGCAAAGGATACGCTCTTGCAAGCCAGCAGAGTGATGAATCTCTGCTGGAAGATTCAATAGCTATAGATACGGTTTTCTCTCCGGTGAAAAAAGTCAGCTATGAGGCAGGAAATGCCAGAGTTGGCCAGAAAACAGATTATGATAAATTGACAATAGAAATCAGGACTGACGGCTGTGTAAAACCTGAGGACTGTCTTGCTTATGCAGCAAAGATCTTAAAAGAGCAGATGAATCCTTTTATTACATTTGATGAGCAGCTGGAACCGGATCCTGAACCGGACGGAACAGATGATGAAAAGCCGAAGTTTAATGAGAATTTATACAGGACTGTAGATGAACTGGAGCTGTCAGTCAGAAGTGCAAACTGTCTTAAGAATGCTAAGATACATAAGATTTATCAGCTTGTGCAGAAAACTGAAAGCGAAATGCTTAAGACTAAAAATTTCGGACGGAAATCTCTCAATGAAATTAAGGAAGTTCTCGGAGAGATGGGATTGTCCCTGGGGACTAAACTTGAAGGGTTTATGCCTCCCGAAGATGATGAAGAGGAAGGCAGCGAATAGGAGTCGGATATGAGACATAAGGTATCAGGTGTTAAATTAAACAGAACATCGAGTCACCGAAAAGCGATGTTCAGAAATATGGTTACATCTCTTTTAAAGCACGGCCAGATTAAGACGACAGTAGTTAAGGCTAAAGAGCTTAGAAGATGGGCAGACAGAATGATAACACTTGCAAAAAGAGGCGATCTTCATGCAAGAAGACAGGCTTTGGCTGTGATAAGAGAAAAAGATGTTGTTCATAAGCTGTTTGAAGAAGCTGAAGAAAAATTCGGCTCAAGAAACGGCGGTTACACAAGAATTGTAAAGCTTGGCAACAGAAAAAGCGACGGTGCACCAATGGCTGTTATTTCACTTTGTGAGCCTTTTGATGCTACAGAAAAATAAGAATAATCTGAGTTTTTGAAATTATAAAGCTTATTACAAAAGCTTGTCATGCAGTAAAGCCTTATTGAAGCCCGTAATTTTATTACGGGCTTTTTTATTCATATTGAAATTCTACCCTCACTTTTGAGTTAATAAAGAATTTAATTTAAAAAAAAGTCAAATCTGATATAATAACAGTACGTTTCTCTTTATATAATTTAAATCCAAAATTAAATTAGCAATCTAAACAAAATAAAACATATCCCTAATAATTCTCTAACAAACATTCTCTAAAAGATAGTTAAGTTTTAATTAAACAAAAATAACATTAAAGGAAGGTTTGAAATGAAAAGAATTATTTCAGTTTTGGCAGTTTTATCAATACTGTTTATTTCAGTATCAGCATCTGCTGAAAAACTTGTAATCAAGGGTTCAACAACTGTTCTTCCCATAGCACAGAAAGCAGCCGAAGCGTTTATGAAAGATTATCCTGATATCGATGTAACTCTTTCAGGGGGAGGTTCGGGAAACGGAATAAAAGCACTTATTGATCAGACAGCTGACATAGGTAATGCTTCAAGATTTATAAAATTTAATGAAGTACAGTCATGCGTAAAAAATAATGTCTATCCTGTGCCACACAGAGTTGCTCTTGATGCAATAGTACCTGTTGTAAACAATAAAAATACAGTTAAGAATCTAAGTCTTTCCGATCTTGAAAAAATTTATCTTGGTAAAGCCAAAAACTGGAAAGAATTCGGCGGACCGGATATGGAAATCGTTGTTGTATCAAGAGACAGCTCTTCAGGTACATACGGAGTATGGAGCAAAATAGTTCTCGGCAAAAAAAGAGTAACACCAAGAGCAAGTACAGTTCCGTCCAACGGCGCAATTGTTCAGGCTGTAGCGTCAACAAAAGGTGCAATAGGCTACATCGGACTAGGTTATATGAATGATGATATCAAACCTGTAGATGTTAATGGGGTAAAAGGTACTGAAGCGACGACAAAAACAGGTGAATTCCCGATTTCAAGAGCTCTTTTCATGTTTACAAACGGATGGCCTGAAGGGAAAACTGCAAAGTTTATAAACTATGTACTTTCTGAAAAAGGTCAGTCACTTGTGAAAGAAGCAGGAAGTATTCCGGCTTACTAAGTTAAAAAAAAATACTTACAAAGCTCAGTTCTCCGGACATTATTCCGGAGAACTTCTTTTTAGCTATTACAGAGAGCATAAGATGACACGAGAAAGCAAAGAAAAAAAAATACGGCTGGCATTCCTCTGCACAGGTTTTTTCAGTATTTTTGTAATGACATTAATAGTTATTTTCCTTTTTGTTGAAGGTGCTCCTATTTTCAAAGAGGTAAGTGTTAAAGAGTTTATTTTCGGACAATACTGGTATCCGACATACGACCCTGCCGATTTTGGGATATTTCCTCTGATAATGGGTTCAGTATTTGTAACTCTTTTTTCGGCCTGCTTATCTATACCGCTGGGGCTTATGACTGCAATCTATATTGCAGAGGTAGCACCTGCAAAAATCAGCGAAATAGTAAAGCCTGTTATAGAACTTCTTGCAAGCATACCTTCTGTTGTAATCGGCTTTTTCGGAATGGTTGTAGTTGCACCGTTTTTGCAAAGAGTATTTGATATTCCAACAGGTCTTAATCTTTTCAATGCGAGTCTGATGCTTGCATTTATGTCTGTACCCACAATATGTTCAATATCCGAAGATTCCATAAGATCTGTACCATCGTCGATGAGAGAGGCCTCGCTAAGTCTTGGTGCAACTCATCTTGAAACTATTTTAAGGGTTGTTATTCCTTCTTCTTTATCCGGAATAAGCACTGCTGTAATCTTAGGAATGTCCAGAGCCATGGGTGAAACAATGGTTGTTCTGATGGTCGCAGGCGGTGCAGCAATAGTTCCTGAATCTATATTTGATCCGGCAAGACCAATGCCTGCTTCCATAGCTGCTGAAATGGGAGAAGCCGCTGTAGGAAGCGATCATTACCATGCATTGTTTGCAATTGGTTTTGTACTTTTTATATTTACATTTTTATTTAATATTTTTGCCGGTTGGATTTCCAACAGATTCAAGCAAAGAGAAACAGGTTTTTAAAATTGAAAATGAATATCAGAATAAATAAATCAGAAGCGGCGGAATAGAAAATGGCAGAAAAAAATTGTAAAATCAATAATGAAGTATCCTGCAGAAGTCTGTTATTCAGAAGAATTACAGAAAAAATTGTTTTTATTTTATTAAGATTAAGCGCATTAATTTGTGCTGCAGCCTTATTAGTTCTTTTTTATTTTCTTGTTAAGCGGGGCTGGAGTGCTATTACCTGGACTTTTCTTACCGAGGCTCCAAGAGAATCAATGACAGAAGGCGGTATTCTTCCGGGTATAATAGGAACTCTGGGCCTTAGTCTGGGTGCCATTATTGTTGCGTTGCCAATAGGAGTAATGACTTCTGTTTATCTCACAGAATATGCAAAAGACGGAAAAGTATTAAGAATAATAAGGCTTGGAATTAATAACCTTGCAGGAGTTCCTTCGGTAGTTTTCGGGCTGTTTGGTCTTGCAGTATTTTGTATTTATATGAATATGGGTGTAAGTCTTTTAGCAGGTGCATTAACCCTTTCCCTTATGAGCCTTCCAATAATTATCGGTTCTACTGAGGAAGCATTAAGGTCAGTGCCTGACAGCTACAGGTATGCAAGTCTCGGACTTGGTGCAACAAAATGGCAGACTATAAAAAAAGTAATTCTGCCCACTGCGCTCCCTGGTATTTTAACAGGAGCTATTTTATCAGTAAGCAGGGTTGCAGGCGAGACCGCTCCTATAATGTTTACTGGTGCTGTGTTTTTCTCTCCCAATCTTCCAACTTCGGTATTTGATGAAGTTATGGCTCTGCCCTATCATATATATGTTCTGGCTACTGCAGGAACAAATATAGAACAGACAAGACATTTACAGTACGGAACCGCACTTGTTCTTATTGTCCTTGTTTTTGCAATAAATTTGCTGGCTATAATAATAAGGTCAAAGCTCAGAAAAAGAATGAAATTATAAATTTAGTGGAGAATTAATGGAATCAGATATGAAAATAAAGGTAAAAGATCTTAACTTTTATTATGGTGACTTTAAGGCATTATCTTCAATAAGCCTCGATTTCAGAAGAAACCATGTAACAGCACTTATAGGACCTTCAGGCTGTGGGAAAAGTACCTTTTTAAGGTGTCTTAACAGGATGAATGATCTTGTTGATAAAACAAGGATTGAGGGTCAGATAATGCTGGATAAAGAAGATATTTACAATTCAGCACTGGATGTTGTCGAGCTCAGAAGAAAAGTAGGTATGGTATTTCAAAAACCTAATCCTTTTCCCAAAAGCATATATGAAAATGTAGCATACGGATTAAGAGTAAACGGTATAAAAGATAAAAATTATATAGAATATCAGGTTGAAAAAAGCATAAAACAGGCTGCTTTATGGGATGAAGTAAAGGACAGGCTTAAAGATAATGCTCTTGGACTTTCCGGAGGGCAGCAGCAAAGACTTTGCATTGCAAGAGCACTTGCAGTGGAGCCCGAGGTGGTTCTTATGGATGAACCGGCTTCTGCTCTTGATCCTATAGCAACTACAAAAATTGAAGAGCTTATACATGAACTTAAAACTGAGTATACAATAGTAATTGTTACACATAATATGCAGCAGGCTGCCAGAGTCTCAGATACCACAGCATTTTTTTACATGGGCGAGCTTATTGAGGCGGCTGATACAGATACAATATTTACAAACCCGGGGAACAAAAAGACCGAAGATTATATAACTGGTCGTTTCGGCTGATTAAGGAGATTAAGATGAGACTTCAAAAAGAGATTGATAATATTAAAAAAGAACTTCTCACTCTGGGAGCAATGGTGGAAAAGCGAGTGGACAAAGTTACACACGCTTTATTTGAAAGAAATGAAGCAATAGCAAGAGAAGTTATAGCCTCGGATAATGAAATAGACATTAAAGAGGTGGAAATAGAAGAAGACTGTCTCAAAATAATTGCTCTGCATCAGCCTGTAGCTGCAGATCTGAGGTTTCTTGTAAGCTGCATTAAAATCAATAATGAGCTTGAAAGAATCGGAGACCAGACTGTCAATATAGGCCAGAGAGTTATTAAGCTTTGTTCATGGGGGAATCCTGAGCATATTTTCGATTACAGAATAATGGGAGAAAAGACAAAAGAGATGCTTAAGCTGAGCCTGGATTGCTTTGTTAATCTTGATGATGAACTTGCATCAAGAATAAGAACTATGGATGATGAAGTAGATGAAATTAAATATGAAGCATATGATTATATAAAAAATGTTTTAAGAACTGCGGATTCACACATAGGCTATTTTATAAACATGTTTTTGATTTCAAGGCATATAGAAAGAATTGCAGACCATACAACAAATATAGCAGAAGAAGTTATATATATGACCAGGGGAGAAATAGTAAGGCATAATTTATAATTTTTGGGGGTATCCTTAATGAGCAACGGGCTTATTCTTGCAATAGACGACGAGGAAGACATTCTTGAGCTTGTCAAATATAATCTTGAAAGAGAAGGTTTTGAAGTGATTACGGCAGATACAGGTGAAAACGGGTTAAGCATACTTAAAAAAAACAGGCCTGATCTTATACTCCTTGATCTTATGCTTCCCGGCATAGACGGATTTGATGTAGCAAAAAAAATAAGAGCTGATGATTCCTACAGGGATATTCCGGTTATAATGCTAACTGCAAAAGGAGAAGAGGCAGATGTGGTAACAGGTCTTGAACTGGGTGCAGACGATTATGTATCAAAGCCTTTCAGTCCAAGAGTTCTTACTGCAAGGATCAAAACAGTTCTTAGAAGAAAAAAAAATGAAGAAAATAAAGACACTTCCAAAGATGAAATAAATATAAAAAATTTAAAAATTCACAGCGGCAGGTATCAGGCAACAATAGAAAACAAAGAGCTTTCTTTGACCCACTCAGAGTTTCAGATACTAAGGTTTCTTGCTTCAAGACCGGGATGGGTTTTTACAAGGTCACAGATTGTCGACGCAGTTCACGGAGAAAGTTATCCTGTAACTGAAAGAAGCGTAGATGTTCAGATAGTAGGTCTCAGGAAAAAAATGGGTGATTACGGAATTTATATAGAAACAGTACGAGGTGTAGGATATAGATTCAAGGAAGAAAATTATGGTTAAAATGAAAAAAAACAGGCTTTTCTGGGTGATATACCCTTCTTACTTAATTGTTATTTTTGTCTGTGTAGCGCTCGGGAGCATATATTCATTTACTTCATTAAAAAGTTTTTTTTATTCTCAGGTTGAAAATACTCTTTATGAAAAAACAGATCTTTTTGCTCCGTATTTAAAAAAAGAACTTGCAAACCAAGCCCCGGATTCAGCCATAGATACAATGTGTGTTGATGCAGGAACAAGAGCAAATGTCAGATTCACTGTAACAGACAGCAGCGGGAAAGTTATTGGAGATACAGAAGAAGATCCCGGTGAAATGGAAAACCATAAAACAAGACCTGAAATAAGATCTGCATATTCCGGTAAGCCTGATTCGCAAATAAGATACAGTGAAACCCTTGAAGAATCTATGATGTATGCAGCAGTTCCTGTTTATAAAGACGGTAGTATTACAGCAGTGTTAAGATCTGCAGTATCTGTCGATTTCATTAATAAACAGCTCTGGCTTACAAACTGGGGAATTATTACAGGCGGTCTTTTAATTGCAGCTTTTGCAACCTTAATATCGTTTTTTTTCTCTTTAAAAATAAGCAGGCCTGTTACAGAAATTACGCAAGGAGCAAAAGATTTTGCAAGGGGACGTTTAGGTGCAAAATTGTACAGCCCCGATATCGAGGAGCTGGGAGAGCTTGCAGATACATTAAATAAGATGGCAGAAGAATTAAATCAACGACTGAAAACTGAATCAAGAAATAAAAATGAGCTTGAAACTGTTTTTTACAGTATGCAGGAAGGTGTACTTGCAATTGATAATGATCAAAAGATCATGAGGCTTAATCAAAGTGCATTACGAATTCTTTCCATGGATATAAGAGATATTAAGAAAAAAAATGTATATGAACTTATAAGAGACAGTGATTTATATAAATTTATAGATAAGTCTGTGAATTCAGACAAGCTTGTATCTTCTGATTTAAATTACGGATCTGAAAAGGAAAAGATTTTAAATGTAAGGAGCAGCCCACTTCAGGATGAAAATGACAAGAGAATAGGGACTCTTTTTGTTCTCCAGGATGTCACAAGGGTAAGGCATCTTGAAAATATGAGAAGCGATTTTGTTGCAAATGTATCCCATGAATTGAAAACCCCCATGACAGCAATAAAGGGATTTGTTGAAACAATAAGAGAAGGCGGGAGTCTTGAACCTGATAAGCTTGATAGATTTCTTTCAATAATTGATAAAAATGTGGACAGGCTTATAAATATAATAAATGATCTTCTTGATCTTTCATGGATAGAAAAAAATGAAGATACAGAGCTGATAAAGTTCAGAGAAGAAGATGTTTATAAGTTAACAGAGTCTGCAGTAAAAATTTGCGAACCTTTTTCAATAAAGAAAAATATTGAAATAGAAATTGATATGGATTCACATATTAAACTTAAGGCCAATAAAGTCCTTCTTGAAAATGCACTGACCAATCTCATTGACAATGCTGTAAAATACAGTAATGAGGGGAGCAGAGTCATTGTAACAGCAAAAGATGCAGAAAAATATGTTATGATTTCTGTGGCGGATAAAGGTATAGGAATCCCGGTATTTGAACAGCAAAGGGTTTTTGAAAGATTCTACAGGGTAGATAAGGGAAGAAGCCGGAAAATGGGCGGTACAGGCCTTGGTCTAGCTATTGTAAAGCATGTATTAAATATTCATAAGGGAACAATCGAAATAGAAAGCACTCCTGGATCAGGAAGCTGTTTTACTTTGAAGCTGCCTAAAAATCCTTGAATTTAAAGATGCCGAGATTAATTTAATAATTTTTAAAATCAAATAATCAGATTAAGCTGCTGAGCATAAAATTTTTGTTCAGCAGCTTAATTTTTTATGTAAGCTGTTTTGGCCTGTAAGAAAAAGCCGGAGTTTAAAAATACCTTTTTATTCTAAAAAAAA
This sequence comes from Thermodesulfobacteriota bacterium, assembly GCA_051744925.1. Classification (GTDB taxonomy): domain Bacteria; phylum Desulfobacterota; class Desulfobacteria; order Desulfobacterales; family JACKCP01; genus JACKCP01. The sequence continues at coordinate 55,415 of JBNJDM010000001.1, forward strand.
TTAAACCTGGAAAATATTAAAAATTTCTTTTTAAAACCTGGAAAAATAGATTATCATCATTAAATTCAGGATAGTTATTAATTAGCCGGAACCGATTTTTATGGCTTTATGATTTAAATTGAGCAATTATTAATCAGCTGAATTCAAGGGTTCAACATAAGTAAAGCATTGAGTTCAGAAAATATTTTGGAATCAGAATAATACTTCAGGAGAAAAACTTGGATCTTGAGCAACTGAAAGCAAAGTTCAGGCATAAGCGCGAAGTTGAAGTCAAAGATATCAATATTGCAATAAAAGCAGTACCTTTTCTTGTAAAGGAAATAATAAAGCTTGAAGAGGATATTGAATCAAGAGACAAAACTATTGCAAGACTGAAAAAGAAGATAAAGCGTCAGCCGCCTTCAGTGCAGAAAGGCCAAAAGGATCAATTTGCATGGGTGCTTAAGGCGGATGAAGATTCAAATACATTATTTATTCAGTTTACAGGGATCCCGAATAAAAGCGGTGCTAAAATATGCTCCAATGCGGTTATCAGCCTTACTGAAAATCTTGAAAGCGACTTTTCTGTAATAAGTGATCTTAGAAAACTTAAAACCGAGTATATAACTACAAGAATGCTTTTTTACTTCAGAAAAGTTCATTATCTTTTTTTAAGAATGCAGGTAAGGTTTATAATAAGAGTTGTATCTGAAGAACAAAAGGAGATTAAAGATTTTATAGATATTCCTGATGTGGGAAAAGATGAAAAAATGAAGATATTCAGTGTGACCTCAATAGAAGAGGGTAAAAATATTATTAAAAATATGGGTAAGCATCTGAGGAAATAAAAATTTATGTTTTATAAATCGCCTGAAGCATTTATTCAGCAAATAGTAAGTACAAGACAAACAGATCCGGATACATTAAGAAAAATACTAAATCTTGAAAAAAAAAATCTTTTAAGTCTTTTATATATTACAGATAAAATAAGGCAGCATTTTTTCGGTAACAAAATCGGTCTTTGCTCTATAATGAACGCAAAATCCGGAGGATGCAGTGAAGACTGTATTTTCTGCACCCAGTCATCAGTCTCAAATGCTGATATTGAACATTATAATTTTAAATCTGCTGAAGATATTACATCTGCTGCAGAAAAGCTCTCTTTTCTACCTGTAAAAAGATTCGGGGTAGTTACAAGCGGAAGATCTCTTAAAGCAAAAGATATTGAAGAATTTAAAAAAGCCCTTGATAAAAACAGCAATAAACATCCTTCATTTTGTGCATCTCTGGGTATTTTAGATTATAAAGCCTTAAAAGAACTTAAAGACAATGGTCTAAAAAGATATCACCACAACCTTGAAACTTCTGAATCAATGTTTGGTAAAATATGCACCACACACAGTTATCAAAAAAGAATTGATACAGTAAAAAATGCCAAAGCAGCAGGTCTTAAGGTATGTTCAGGCGGAATTTTCGGTCTTGGGGAAACAGATGATCAGATTGTGGAAATGGCTCTTGCTCTCAAAGATATTGATGCAGATTCTGTACCTGTAAATTTTCTTGTACCTGTTAAAGGTACACCTGCTGAAAACTTTAATTATCTTACTCCTTACAAATCACTTCTTATCATTGCAATGCTTAGAATTGCTCTTCCTGAAAAAGAGATAATTATATGCGGAGGCAGAAAAGAGAATTTAAAAGAACTTTATCCTTTTATTTTTTATGCCGGAGCCACCAATCTCATGACAGGGGATTATCTTACAACTTCAGGTGAAAATATTGAAGCTGATATAAGCTGGATAAAAGAGCTTGGTTTTGAAACTGATCATTAGTTAGTTGCTGAATGAAAACTGCCTTTTGTCCCGGTTCTTAAGTTAGAATCAAAATTTAATCCTCAAAATACTCCAGTATTCCTGCGGGTAGATTTTTCATCTGGCGTAACTGAACAAAAAAAATCTGGTTTTCGGCCAAATACTAGTTAATATTATGTGAGTAAAAAAATATAATCTTTTTAGAGGTTGATTTTTTTTGAAAAATTGTAAAATTCCTATTATAAAATTAGTTAAATTTCTTTATTTTTTATTGCTAACCTGTTTCGGATTTATCAATTTTAAATTATTAAAGGAAAAATTTTTAAAATGGATGATTTTAAGATTACCTTTACAGAAAATGAGAAGAATTTAATTTTAGAACATACTTACACTCCTGCTGAACTATCAGACAGATTAAAAGATGCAAAAATCAAAGGCAAATACCTTACAGTTTACTACAGCTATGATGAGCTTGATGAACTTATAGGTTCTATTGCTTCCGAATTCAGCCATACTGAAGATGAAAAAATATCAAAAAGCCTTGATCAGCTCTATGAAAAGCTCGTGGATATACTTGACAGCGCATACTGATTAACCGGATTATATTCAGTTAATAATTTTTATAATTATATCTCACAGGGGTTTGGAAAACAGGGGCTCAGGGGTACCATGAGATTGTTTGCGTTGCATACGCCGCAAAGAATCACACCGTTTCAATTTGAGTCTTAGATTCCAGGAGAGTTAGTGAGAATTAAATACTTTCTGCGTTATTAAATTAAGATTTTTGTTCCACTGTGCCCCTGTGTGGAAAAAAAATTATTCTGAATAAATACAAATTTTTTATATGCATGGAAAAAGTGTGGACAGGAAGTTAACAGCATTTTTGCGCAGTATAACCCGGCCGGTATTTTATGTCGCATTTTTTAAAAACCTTTGAATTCCTTGCCAAAATCATTAAAGCCCTTAATGTTTTAATATACAATAAAACTATTAATTTTATTTAAATAGTGACTGCAAGAAAAAGAAAATTTTTTGTTCAGGCACTATAAATAAAAAAACATGGAGGTTATTATGAATGTTGAACAAGGTGTTATGACTGCAGCAGGTATTTTTGTATTTTTAAGCGTACTTCTTGGCTGGTTTCACTCTCCGTACTGGTATATTTTTACAGGATTTATAGGTCTTAATCTTCTTCAGGCTGCTTTTACCAAATTCTGCCCTATGGCCATACTTTTAAAAAAGATGGGACTTAAGAGTGGCAATGTTTTTGATTAGCAGTTTAATCCAAAGCCGGCATCTGAGAAATGATGCCGGTTTCAACAGCTTAATATAGAAAATATTCAATTCAGAATAAAAGGAGATTTATGAATGATCAGGTAAGTCTTTCCGATACAATCGAACTCCCCTGCAGTGTGACAGTAAACAACAGATTTTTAAAATCTGCAATGAGTGAAATTCTGGGATCCCAGGATTATAACCCGACAAAAGAACTTATTAATGTGTATTCAAGATGGGCAGACGGAGAAGCAGGAATTCTTGTTACCGGAAATGTAATGATAGATAAAAATGCACTTGGAGAACCGAGAAACGTTGTAATTTCAGGCGATGAAGATTTGGATCTTTTAAAAAAGTGGGCCGATGCAGGCAAAAAAAAGAATAATCATATTTTTGTTCAGCTGAATCATCCGGGAAAACAAAGTCCTAAGAGTCTGTCCCCTCAGCCTGTTTCTCCTTCTCCTATACCTCTTGGAAAAGGACTTGAGAAGTTTTTTGCTACTCCAAGAGCCCTTGAGGAAGATGAGATCCATGATTTAATTGAGAAATTTGCATATGCAGCTGAAACTGTAAAAAAGGCTGGTTTTACAGGGGTGCAGATTCATGCTGCACACGGATACCTTGTTAGTCAGTTTTTGTCTCCCCTCCATAATCAGCGCGAGGATAAGTGGGGAGGAAGCCTTGAAAACAGAATGAGGTTTCTTGTTGAAGTTTATGATGCAATCAGAAAAAGAACAGGAGACGATTTTCCTGTAAGTGTTAAGATTAATTCTGCAGATTTTAGAAACGGTGGTTTTTCAGAAGAAGAAGCCATGAAGGTTTTTAAAACACTTGATGAAAAGGGAATAGATTTAATAGAACTTTCAGGCGGAAGCTATGAGTCTCCTGTTATGACAGGCAAAAATATGAAATCTGAAAAAGAGGCATATTTTCTTGATATAGCTAACAGGGCAAAAAAGGAATTAAAAGCTCCTGTAGCTGTCACAGGCGGTTTTAGAACATCGGATGCAATGAAAGAGGCTGTAGCATCGCAAAAAACAGATTTTATAGGCCTTGCAAGACCTATAGCAGTAGACCCTGACCTTCCTTTGAAAGTATTAAGCGGGAAAGATTATAAAAGCAGTGTAAAACCATTGTCTACCGGTATAAAAGCTCTGGACAGAGTCGCAATGCTTGAAATTACCTGGTATGAATATCAGATCGGCAGAATAGGTAAGGGCAAGGAGCCAAAGCCCTACGAAAATGTATGGATTTCAATGACAAAACTTTTTGCAAGGGACGGCTGGTTCAGATTTAAAAGAAGAAGGGCATAAAATTAAGCGGTGCAAATAGTTTATAAAAGCTTTTGCGCCGTTTATACTGGGTTGATTTTCTGTAAAGAGATTATTTTTTCAAGACTGGAATATTCTTTTAAAAGGTTTTCAAGAGGCAGAAAAAGATTTTTTGGAAGATCATCAAGATCAAACCATACCCATTCAAGACATTTTTCAGGTTCTTTTAATGTAACCTCGCCTGAGTCATACTCTGAAATAATATATACAGTAATATAGTGGAGTTTTTCTTTAGTGAATATGTCATTGGTATATGGACCTTTGGAAAGGTTTTTGATTTTTATTCCTGTTTCTTCCAAAACCTCTCTTTTTGCACATTCAAACAACGATTCCCCGAATTCAAGATGACCGCCGGGAAATGACCAGGTCATACTTCCGTGACTGTTTTTTCTTTTACCGAGAAGGACTTTGTTCCTGTTTAAGACCATTACGCCTACCCCTGCAAAAGGCCTGTTATCCGGCTTTTTCATTTTTGTATTCCAAAATTTTGTTTAACATATTTTTGCAGAAAATTTTGCTCAGACAGGTAATAGCAAAGTTTATTCAGTCTTAATAACACTTTGCTGCAGTTTTCTCAGTTGTTCCCACAACATAAGGAAAAAAGCAGCAATTGAGTTAAAATCTTATGTTTCGTACAGTTTTAAAATAGATTCAACAAGACCGTCTATAGTATATTCTTTTGCAGTTATATCAGGTGTTATACCTGTTTCTTCAGCAGTATCTCCTGTGATCGGACCTATTGATGCAGATCTCAGGTTGGGCAAAATATCTGCAAACTGATCTTTGGAAAAAAGAGCCCTGAAGTTTTTTACAGTAGAGGAGCTTGTAAAAGTTACAAGATCTATTCTGTTGTTTATAAAATCATTGTATATTTCTGAGCTGCTGTCTGATGCAGGTACAGTCTTATATGCTGTTACTTCATCAACAACTGCGCCCATTTTTCTGAGTTCTTCAGGAAGCACAGCTCTTGCTTCCATTGCCCTTGGAATAAGTATTTTCTTATCTTTAACATCAATATTTTCAAAAGCTTTAACAACAGATTCTGCTCTGTAGCTTTCAGGAAAAACATCGGTTTTTATTCCGTATTCAGCAAGCTCGTCCCTTGTTGCAGGTCCTATTACAGAGGTTTTAAGATTCCCTATCGCCCTTGAATCAAATCCTTTTTCATGCAAAGCTTTAAAAAAATGTTTTACTCCGTTTACGCTTGTAAAAATAAGCCATGAATAATTTTTAAGATTCTCAACTGCATTGTAAAGAGGGGTTTTGTCGTCAGCTTCTTTAATTTTTATAGTCGGATATTCAATACACTCAGCTCCAAGAGATGAAAGCTTTTCAACAAGGGAGCTTGCCTGGGCTCTTGCCCTTGTAATCATAATCCTTTTTCCAAGAAGCGGTCTTTTTGCTTCAAACCATTTAAGTTTTTCCCTGTAATTTACAACTTCTCCTACTACAATAATTGCAGGAGCCTTGAAGTTGGTTCTTTTAACTTTTTCAGATATATTTTCAAGGTTTCCTTCAAGTGTCTGCTGGGAAGATGTAGTACCCCATCTGACAAGGGCAACAGGAGTATTTTTGTCTTTGCCGTTTTCAATAAGTTTTTTTGAAATATCAGGAAGGTTTTTTACGCCCATTAAAAAGACTATTGTTCCCATACCTTGAGCAAGACTTTTCCAGTCTATGGAAGAGTTTGTTTTTTCAGGGTCTTCATGGCCGGTTACAATAGCAAGTGTGGAATTTGCATTTCTGTGAGTAAGGGGTATTCCTGCATAGGCAGGAGCTGATATTGCCGATGTAACTCCTGGTACAATTTCAAATTCTATTCCATGTTCCTTTAAAACTTCAGCTTCTTCTCCGCCTCTTCCGAAAATAAAGGGATCTCCTCCTTTGAGCCTGCAAACAGTCTTTCCCTGTGAGCCGAGATCTGCAAGAAGAGAGTTTATGCCGTCCTGTGAAAGAGTATGGTCTCCGCCTTTTTTACCAACGTAAATTTTTTCTGTTGTTTCATCTGCATATCTGAGAAGAGTATTGGATGCAAGATAATCATATACAACCACATCACAGGTTTCTATGCATCTTTTCCCTTTAAGTGTAAGGAGTTCCGGATCTCCGGGACCTGCGCCCACAAGATAGACAATCCCCTTTTTCTTTTTTTCCATATAAAAAACCTTTGTTAAGATATCTGTTTCAACTTAAGTTGTTGCTGAATTAAAACCGTTTTTTTGTCACAGTTCTAAATTGGAATCAAAATTTAAATTCCGCATGAAGAACAGCTGCCTGCACTGCATCCACTGCATGCAGATCCTGCAGATGAACTAAGGGTTGGAGCTTCGCCCCCTCCTGTAGCCGCTCCTTTGCTTACAAAGCCGCAGGCCGACATAAGTCTTGATACTTCTGTTGAGGAACATTCCGGGCACTCAGGAGTCTCTCCTGACATAACAAGAGTTTCAAAGACTTTATCACATTTTTTGCACTGATATTCGTAAATAGGCATATTTATTTCTCCATGAATTTATATTTTTAAAAACTTTGAGCTTTTTTTAAATCTTTGCTGTCTTCATCAGGGACCAGAAGATTTAATCTTTCCTTAAATAATTTATTTTTTGGATCCATTTCCAGACTTTGTTCAATAAAAGTTTTTGCAATCTCTGTATTTTCACCTTTTATAAAATATATATACCCTATGGCAGAAAGAGCATAAGGATTTTCAGGCATAACTTTTAAAGATTTTTTATATGCTGTATAAGCTTTTTCAATATCTTTGTTCTTAAGGTAAATTTCACCAATATAGTTTAATACAGCAGCACTTTCAGGGTTTATTTCTTCTGCTTTTAAAAAGTATTCCAGAGCCTTGTCCCGGTTTTCCAGATCGTACTCAGTCTTGCCCAGATAAAAAGGGATTTCATAAAAGTCTTTGCATTTTTCAAATGCCTGAAGAAATATTTTTTTTGCTTTTTCAGGATCATTGTTTAAATAATTAATAAGACCTTTATTGTATAAAGGCATTATAAAATCACTGTCTGATTGGTTTTCAGCCATTTCAAAATATTGAAGCGATTTCTCAAAATCTTTTTTTACAGCAAAGCACACACCGAGGCTGTTTAGAATGTTTTCGTCTTTTTCATTGAGTAAAAGACCTTTTTCAAGCTCTTTTACTGCATTATCAATATCTTTTTTCTGAAAATATTCATCTGAGCTTATATTAAGACTTACAGAATCAAAAACTGCTAATTTTTTATTTTCAAGCATTGAAGCGTGAACCAGAGCTTTGAATCCGTTTTGAATAATATCTGTGTGTGAATAATCAAGGCAGGGATAATAACTTATACCGCAGATCGCCTGATGTCCTGTTTCTGTTTCAAACTTGTCTAAAATATCCGAAGCTGTTTTTTGTGGATCATCTGATTCAGACGGACTCATAAGAATTCCGGGAGCTTTTTCATTTATAAAAAAGCATGGATTTTCTGTTTGTTTTCCTTTTGCATTAATCAATGAACAAAGTGTTTCAAAGAGATTTTCATAATCATTTTCTTTGTATGGTACAAGTGCGAATAATACAAGATTCAGTTCAGCATCTGAAGCATACCCTGCAAAAGGTGAAATGTCCGAGGCTGAAAACCAGGTAGTGTACTTTTTTCTCAGGTTATCAGCAAGAAGAGCCTCTGTGTAAACAATGCTGTGGCGCTGCTGACTTTCCTTTTCATGGTACAGAAACTCAGGGATTTTTTCGGGACTGAAATGTTCTTCCATTTTAATTTAGCTCTTTTTTCAGGTTGTTAAATGCCTCTGCGATTAATTCTTCTTCATCTTCTGCTATTGTTCTCAAATCGATAAGGAATTTGTCATCCTCAATTCTTCCCATTACAGGAGGATCATTTGATCTTAATTTTTTTTCAATAAATGAAGCTGATAAATCAGGTGACTGAACTGCAACACAAAATGTTGGAATATTTGTTTCTGGCAGTGAGCCTCCTCCAGCTCTTGAGCTGCTGCTTATAACAAAAGTTTTGAGTCGGGGTATACTGTATTCATCAATAAGCTTTTTTAAAGAATGCGCTTTTTGTTCAGTTGCTTTTACATTTGTTGAAAGCATTCTTAAAGTTGGAATTTTATTTAGTGCAGATTCAGGATCTCTGTAAAGCCTGAGGGTCATTTCAAGGGCAGCCAGAGTCATTTTGTCTATTCTCAGAGCTCTTGTAAGAGGATTTTTTCTTATTTTTTCAATAAGTTCCTTTTTACCTGCTATTATCCCCGCCTGAGGTCCGCCAAGAAGCTTGTCCCCGCTGAATGTGACAATATCTGTTCCTGCCTTTACTGAGTCGATTACAGTAGGTTCCCCCGGAAGTCCGAATTTTGAGAAATCTATGAAAGTTCCGCTTCCAAGATCTTCCATAAGTATAACATTTTTTTCCTTTGCAAGCTTTGAAAGATCCTGAAGAGAGACACTGGAGGTAAAGCCTATAATATCAAAATTGCTTGTATGTACTTTTAAAAACATTGCTGTCTGAGTTTCATCAAACCTATTTTCATAGTCTGCAAGATGGGTTCTGTTTGTGGTTCCGACTTCTTTAAGAACAGCCCCGCTTTTTTCCATAACATCAGGTATTCTGAAAGAGCCTCCAATTTCCACAAGTTCACCCCTTGAAACAATTACCTCTTTTTTATGGGCAAAAGTATCAAGGCAAAGCAAAACAGCTGCAGCATTGTTGTTTACAGCCATTGCGGCCTCGCAGCCTGTGGTTTCACATATCAGATCTTCAACAAGTGAATATCTAAGGCCTCTTTTACCTGTTTCAAGGTTAAGTTCAAGATTGGAAAAACATGTTGATCTTTCATATACAAAATCTGCAGCTTCCTTTGCAAGAAGCGATCTCCCAAGATTTGTATGTACCACCACACCTGTACCGTTTATAACTCTTTGGAAATTAGGTTTATTGTCTTTTAAAATTTCTGAATAAAGATCTGTAACAATCTTGTCCTGATCAATTTTTTCTGAAGAATCAAAAGATCCTGAAACTATACTTTGTCTTAGTTTGTCTGTTAACCTTCTTGCAGCTTTTGTGTAAACAGATTCAGGAATATTTTTAAGAGAGTATTTTTCTTTAAGCTTAATAATCAGCTTGTCAATTCCTGGAATTTCTTTAAGTCTGTTTTTCTGGTTATCATTTATCTGCATAGCAAGTCCTTGTATCTTTTTCACACTCTTTTTTACCCGAAACTTCATCAAGCTGCAATGGAAACAGTGATGAGAATTCCCTTAAAGGAAGCCAGTCTATGAATTTTTGAATTTTTTCAGGAGTAAGTGATATTTTTTCAAGTATTTTAAACGAAGTTTTAATTCTTGAAGTTTCAGGAAGAACTCCTGTCACAAACCATGAACTGATTATATCTGATAAATATGTAAGTATTACAAGTGTCTGATCTTTTTCAGCAAGTTCAGGATCATGGTGAAATTTTACAACCTGTTTCAGATTGTCCGGAAAGTTCCATTTTTCAGATATTATAACACCTGCTTTACAGTGATTAGTTCCTAAGACATTATTTTCAATATCTAAAATATCATAGTCTTTGCACTTTTCAGAAATATCCCTGTAAAAAAAAGGTTTTAAATCTGCCATGTTCTGGTCAAGAAGAATTTTCCCTATATCATGTAAAAGTCCTGCTGAATAACCTTTTGCAGGCACTTCAAGCCCTGTAAACTGACAGAGTTTTTCATTTATAAAAGCAGTTGCAAGGCTGTGGTAAAAAAGACCTCCCTTGCAAAGAGAATATCCTTTGTCAGTTGCTGTAAAAAGTTTTTCAAGATAATAGTTTAAAATATGTTTTATAAGGTTTTCTTCACCAAGCTGAATAATAGCGTCATCAATTGAGCTTATGGGATAAAGCCTGTCAAATGCTGCACTGTTGCATATTTTTATGGCTTTTGCAGATATAACCTGATCTTTTTTTACTTCATCTGCAATCTCTTTCATTCCTGTATATCTGGTATTGATCATTTTTATAATTTTTAGAATGATCTGGGGTACAGGCTCTATTTCGTCGGCTTTTTTATAAAGGTCTGTCTTGCTGAGACAAGGAGGATTATTTTCTGAAAAAATTGTTGGATTATGGAGAATCGGTGTTATCTCCGCCTTAAAAGTTTCCATGTTAAGACAAAGAGATGATGAAAAAAAACCGCCTGTTTCTGCCTTGTAAACAGGGATTTTATAAAACTTTAAGATCTCGCTTACTTTTTCTGCTGTTTTCCCGCCTATATTAATAGAAACATCTACCGAGTCAGGAAGTCCGGGGAATCCGCCTCCTGCAACAGCAGCCTTTAAAAAGTCTATTTCAGCACCCAGACTTATAAGCTCGTCAATAAATTTTGGAAGACCTGTTGAAGCATATTTTTCTTCAATATCTGCAAATTCTGAGTAAGGCTCGGGAAGAAGTATATGAATCAGCCCACCTATTTTATTAACATCATCCCATATTGCAGTTCCAATACAAGAGCCTAGATTGGCTTTTATTATTTTTTTCTGCTGTTTTAGTATAAGGGAACTTCCCGATTGAACAAGTATATTTGGATAAATCATTTTTTCCTGCTTCATTAAGAGTTAAGAACTTTTTTCAATAGCATTATAACAGGGGATATTTCAACCTAATTTAAGGTGTTTATATTTATTTTTGCCTTTAAAGAGGATGTTTTTTGAGAAGGGGATATATCTGGCTGAAAAAATATTTTTTTAGTCAGTGTTTGGCAGGGGAAGTTGTTTTGTGATTTGAAGCTGAAACCGTTTGCCGGAAGATTTTTAAGCCGGTATTAAAAAGCAAACGGTTCAGCAGTTTGAAAGCTTTTTATTATGCAGCTTTTTCAGGAGAAAAATCTTTATAAAGCTTAAAAAGTTTTTGATGACAGTCTGCAAAAGAGCGGGTTTCCATATATTTTCTTGATTCTTTTTTCATGTAGTTTAAAAGATCTTCATTATCACAGAGCTTTTCAACAGCAGAAACAAATCCTGATATATCCCCTCCTTTTACAATAAGTCCTGTTTTATTGCTTATTATGTTTTCCACAGGGCCGCCTTTGTCTGTTACAATTACAGGTATGCCTGATGCCTGAGCTTCCAGAATAACATTGCCGAATGTATCTGTTGTGGATGGAAATATAAAGATATCAGATGAAGCATAAACTGAAGCAAGTTCTTCTGAGCTTATAAACCCTGTAAATGTAACAGGCAGATTATAAAGAAGCTTTTCAAGCTCGTTTCTGTAAGGTCCGTCTCCTGCTATAATAAGATGAATATCATCCCTTTTGGAACAAAGACTTTTGAATGTTTCTGCAAGATCATCGATATTTTTTTCCTTTGAAATTCTCCCTGCATAAATAAGCTTTGTACGATCTGAAGGGATTTTAAGTTTAAGGTTTGTAGATATATCTTTTTTATCAGGATTAAATTGTTCTGTATCAATCCCCCTTGGGTAAAAAACAATTTTTTCCTTTTCCACACCTTTTTCTATAAGTTCTTTTTCTACTGCTTTTGAGGGAACATAAACAGCATCTGTCTGGTTATAGAACCAGATCATGTATTTCCATGCAATATCTTCAAGTGAAGAATCGTTGGTTACTGCTTTTACATACTGCGGAAATGCTGTGTGATATGTTCCGTATAAAGGTTTGTTAAGAATTTTTGATATCCCAAGAGCTGCCAGACCCAAAGGTCCTGGTGTAACTGCATGAATATGTGTAAAGTTTTTTGAGTAGCAGTAATCAAGCATTTTAAGAAAAGGAGGGTAGGAAAAGTTAAGATCTTCATATCCCGGAATGGCGAATTTATCCACAGGAGTAAAATTTATGGTATTATTTTTTCTTTTATCTCCGCATGAGAGTATCTCCATGGGCATTCCGAGTTTTGCCGAAATTTCAGCCTGCTGTTCAAGGGTTTTTGCAACACCGTTAATATCTTCAAATGTATCTGTGAAATAAGCTACAAAAGTATTTTCTTCAGGTTTTTTGGAAGGTGTAAGATATTTTTCCCTGCACATGCTGCAAAAAGCTCTGTCCTTGGTAAAAAGTCCGTATCCTATAAAATAAGGAGAAAGAACAGTGTACAATGACGCAGATGAACCTATTGTCTGAAAAATGCTGAAAAGATCACCTTTTGATAAATTTTCAAGGCTCTGGTCGGCAAGTTTTTTTAATACCTTTCCGGATAGTTTTTCAACTCCACTGAAAAGAAGGTCGGATTTTTCAGGGTTTGAACTGTTTTCGTCTGCAAGACCGGCAGTATTTAATAAAAGTTCCCTTGCCTCTTTTAAAACAGTTTTTTCAAAACCGGAACCTGATTCAGGTTTGTATTTTTTTGAGGAGAAAATTTTTTTTAAACCCTCGTTTTTTACTGGTTCAGGATTTGAATCAGAAAGAATTTTTTCAAGGAAAATAAATACAGGATCATTTAATATATATTTCCCGGAGGAAAATCTTTTTTTATAGAACTGATAAATAATGCTGTATAAATTATGCGCCATTGCTAAAGGAGAAGAATCCTTTCCTTGTGCTGTTATTTTAATATCTGCTGTATGAGCCGGGTTTTTGTTAAGAGCTTCAAGGAATGAGTCAAGGCTTTGCACGCCTTGTATCCGGGTATACTTTGATGCAATGTTTAAACCTGAGTGGTCATCAGATCCACCTGTAACCTGCTTTTCCCAGGGTTTTGCAAGCAAAGATTTTAAATTGTGCCTTTTTTCAAATTTTTCAATATCACCAGGTGTAAGTGATCCAAGTATCTTTACAAGTGAAGAATTCTGGTATGCATCTCTGGTGCCGTTGAGCTCAAAATTTTTAAAAAGGATAAGCATTTTTTCAAAATGATCTGTGGTCAGTTTGTCATTTATTGAATATAAAGGATGTGCCGCACCGTTTGGAATATTGTTTTCATAAAGATAATTGCAAAGTTCATAAACATTGCTTCTTAATTTTGAGATTTCATAATGCTGTTTTTCTGTTATATTCCATGCAAGTACATGGATTTTGCATCCGTCTTCAGGAAAATAAGAGGTTATTTCCTCGCTTATGAAAGTATCAGGCAGATGAGCAATTTCAAGAGCACCTTCTATCATGTTGTGGTCAGTGATTGTTACATAATCCATCCCCTTTTTTTTGGCTGATCTGTAGAGATCATAAGGTGATGTATAACTTTCACTGCATCCGATTTTACGGAGAATCCAGCTGGATGGCCGTCTGGAATAGAGGGAGTGTACATGAAGATCTGCTTTTTTACCGGTCATTTTTTTATCTCCTTTTTATTTCCGGTTTTTTTTAAGTGCAATATATATGAGGTCTGTTAAACTATGCTTTATTTTTTGTGTGAATTTGATTAGAAACTGATTTGAGCAAACCACTGAATTTTTGCTCAGCAACTAAATAGTACCTGGCCGAAAACCAGAATTTTTTGTTCAGTTACGGCAGATTAAAAATTTAACCGCAGGAATACTGAAGTATTTTGAGGATTAAATTTTTAATCTAACGTAGAAATGGGCAAAAAAGGCAGTTTTCGTTCAGCAACTAATAATATTAAAAACAGTTTTAAATTGCTGTAACAATAAGAGGATATATGAGTATAAGTGCCAAACCCCAGACAATGCTGGCTGTATTAATCGATGCAGATAATGCCCAGCCGTCTGTAACAGAGGAAGTTTTGTCTGAGATAGCAAAATTTGGGACATCAAGCGTAAAAAGAATATACGGAGACTGGACAAGGCCTGAGCTTACGTCCTGGAAAGCTATTTTACTTGATCATTCAATACAGCCTATTCAGCAGTTTGCCTATACAAGAGGTAAAAACTCTACTGATTCGGCTATGATAATAGATGCAATGGATCTTTTGTATACTGAAAGATTCGATGGGTTCTGTCTTGTTTCAAGCGACAGTGATTTTACAAGGCTTGCGTCAAGAATAAGAGAAGAAGGGCTTGTGGTTTACGGATTCGGAGAGCAGAAAACTCCCAAATCTTTTGTTTCTGCCTGTGACAGATTTATATTTACAGAGGTTTTAAGAACCCAGGAAGATTGTGAACCTGTTGTTAAGAAAATGGGAACAAAAGAGCTTAAAAGTGATACAAGGCTAGTAAATCTTATAAGAGGAGCTGTTGAAACAGCTTCTGATGATGACGGATGGGCTCATTTGGGTCTTGTGGGGAGCAGTATTGCAAATCAGTCGCCTGAATTTGATCCGAGGAACTATGGTTATAAAAAACTCGGAGAGCTTGTAAGAGCTACCAAATTATTTGATATTGATGAAAGATATTCTGAGAATAAGCAGTCAAAAGTCGTTTATATAAAAGATAAAAGAAAATATAATACTAAAAACAATGGTATTTAAGTCTGAAAATGAACCGTGTTTCTGGTTAAAGAAGTTTTAAACGCTGAATAATGAATGATATTAAAAAGTCTGCCCTTTCCGGATGGAGAAGGGCAGGCTTTTTTTATGATGTAATTATACCGCTACTTCATTGGCATAAATTTATACCCCAGGCAGAGCAGAGCAATACACGCCGCAATACCAGACATAAATGTAAGAGTGAAACCGGTCTCTTCAGGCATCTTAAGTTTTAATGACCCAAGAAGGTCTTTTTCTCCTGTATAAGACCCCTCAATTTCAGTGTACATATATGCTGTCGAGTCTATGCTGTCACGTTCAATTACTTCAACTATGCTGCTGAATACCGGAATATTTTGTTCTCCCCATGGTCCTACAATAAAAGCAAATATCCAAAGGAGGAAAAGTGTAAGGATTAAAACACCCCATGATTTAAGCCATGATTTTTTTTCTGTATTTTCCAAAACAATTCCTCCTTTATATTAATTAGATTGCTGCTGTTATTTCAGGGAATATAATATAAAATACTACATATGCCGCTATAAGAGTCAGTGTAAGGTTGAAAGACTGACCGAATACATAAAGAATAAGCGGTTTTCCGCCTTTGAAATGATGCTTGAGCTCTCTGAAGTTTGTAGCAAGACCGATACTTACAAAAGAAAGAGTAAAGAACCATTTTCTGAAAAGGTCACTCATGCCTTTGATAACACCCTGATCTATCATTGCTGAACCAAGTCCGTCCTGAGCAGCTCCAAAAGATGAGTAGAAAAGGGAGAAAATTACAGATGCTGCAATAAAACCGAGAACAAATTTTGGAAAACGGTACCAGATTTCCATTAAGCCTATTTTTTTGCCTGTTTCTTCAGCTTCAACCTTTGTTGTAAAGTAAATGGCTACAAAAAAGGCCATAACACCGATCATAACGTTCTGGATCATTTTAATTGTTGCAGCTACATAAAGAGCTTTTTCGCCAAGGAATGCACCTGCTGCAGCAACAGCACCTGTAGCATCTATTGTTCCGCCCATCCATGCACCGCCCAGAACAAGCTGCTTATCTTCAGGGAAAAATGCATGAATAACTATAGGCATTAATATCATCATAACTGATGTAAAAACAAGGGAAAGACCTACTGAAAGAGTAAGTTCCTCTTTTTTAGCTTTACATGCAGAAGCCGTCGCAATGGCCGCAGAAACACCGCAAACCGACATATCTGAACATATTGTGGCGTTAAGTCGTTTAGACGGCATTTTTACAATTTTTTGTCCAAACCAGTAAGTTACCAGCCATACTGTAGGTGTAACAACCCATGCTACAAATATACCTGCAGTACCGATGGTAATAATTTTTTCAAAAAGTATTGTTGCACCAAGAAGAACAAGGCCTGTCTTGATGTAGAATTCTGTCTGTACAGCAGGCATCGCCCATTTAGGGGTTCCCACAGTGTTGCTTATAAGCATTCCCAGGAAGATTGCCCATGCTGCATAACCGATTCCGTAATGCTTCATTGTATCCTGGTATGAGAATAACCATGACAAAACAGTGAGTCCGTATATAAAGGTGAATGCAATGAGGAATTCCTTGAATGATTTACCCATACACTTCATACCTATGCCGAAGAACACAGCAAAAAAGACTCCAAGACCGATAAGTGTGAAAATCTGGTTGTACGGTTTTGCTGAAGAAACCTTTTTTTTCGCCTTTGACTCAGCCAGCTTAGCATTTCTCCAGTCAAGGATTTCTTCTTTGGCCTGCTCATTCAGAGTTTCATTTTCAAAATCTGCGGCTTCAGCTTTTTTTTCTGCTTCAAGTGCTTGCTGATATGCTTTTTCAGTTTTTGTCTGTGCAGATTCATAAGTGTTTATAGCTTTCTGGTGCTCTGCTTCTGCCTTTGATTCGGTTTTGAAAAATGCATTAAGAGGGTTTGTGCTCCATCCGTGTGGCTTTTGTGTAAAATGGGAAAGCCATTTTCCGATTTTATTGTTTTTTGCTTTCACGCCTGATTTTGCATCACTGAGCTTATACCAGCCGATTGTTTTGAATTCATCGGTTTTCTGGGCTTCTGTCTGATACTGTGATTCAATTTGTGAAAGTTCTTTTTTCAGTTCTCCTGACTGAGGGAAATAGATCAGGGCGCCTGCAAAAAGGATTATGAAGCCGAGCCATATCGCCCACCAGTCTTCCTTTTTCCACATCTCCGACCATTCCCACTTGCCAACGTCTTGTACAATTTCTGAGTTGTCTGACATAAATCCTCCATCCGGTTAAAAAAATATATATAACACTCTAAACTTGCCACCCCTTAAGCAATTACTGTGCCGTTATATTTATCCTCTGCGGAAACAATGGTATGGCTTTGGGATGAATATAAAAAAATAAAGATGAATCAAGACTTGAGATGTCTGAAGTATTTATATTTTAATATCAGGGAAAGGTATGTAGGAAAGCAAAAATGTATACCTTGCTTTACATGTATGTAAACTTGAGTTTGCATATATATGTTTTTATTTATAATATGATTTTAAAAACTGACTGTTCATGCAAAACAAAAAAGTGACAAAAAAAATTAAATCATATATTTTGAATTTTTTCTCAGACTTTGAAATATTAAGCTTAAGTTTTTTAATTTTTTATACAGGTTAGGTAATATGCGGTTTTTTCAGAAAATGAGCCTGCGGCATAAATTTATATCATGCCTTGTTTTATCGGCATTTGTACTTGGTGCATGTTTATGCATTATTATTTTTTATCATTTTAACAGTATTATGGAAAAAGAGGTCAGCCAGAGATCCCAGATGCTCCTTTCTCAGGCAGCCTCGGTTCAGAGCTATGTGCAGCTTGAATTAAGGCCTGAAATGTATGAACTGTTAGGTGATGATAATTTTATTTTAAAAGCGATGTCTTCTTCATATATATCAAGAAAGGTAATGGAAAAGCTCGATACTGATGAGAAAAAAAGACTTTATTACAGGCGTGTTGCCTTAAACCCAAGAAATCCCGATTACGCGCCTACGAAGTTTGAAAAAAAATTAATAAATAAATTTAAGAATAATAAGAACCTGGGCATTGTTGAAGAAGCTTCTGAATTTAAAGGCACAAAATATCACCTTGTGGCAAAACCTGTAAAATTTACAAAGTCTTGCATGGTATGCCATGGTAAACCGGAAGATGCACCTGAAGAGCTTATTAATAGATACGGAGACAAAAACGGTTTTTTCCATAAGGAAAACGAGATAGCAGGTGTTGTTGTAGCAGGCTTTCCTGTACAGATGATTAAAGATCCTGTCAAAGAGATAACAATACAGTATTTAAGCCTTTATGCTCTCTGGCTTTTATTGTTTGCATGCATTATTGGTCTTTTTTTTGACAGACTTGTTATGAAGAACCTGAAAAAAGTCGGAGAAGTATTTGAAAGCAGATTTTCAGGGGAAGAAGAAAAAAAGATAATAGAAAAGTTAGAGAAAAAAGACGAGATAGAAGGTTTGATAGAAGGTGTTGATGAGCTGGCAGGCTCTCTTTTTGAAGCAAATAAAAAACTGGAATATCACAGCCACAATCTTGAAGAAAAAATAAGTGAAAGAACTAAAGAGCTTGAATTAACAGCACAAAAGCATTTAAGTGACTTAAGTCTTTTTTCCGGTCTTATAGCAAGGTTTACTGATACATTTAATGCTGAAGATCTTATAAATGATGCTCTTGAAAGAATAGGACGGAGATACAGCGCAAAGCAGGTAGTATATTACTGTACAGTTGCATCGGATAATTTTTTTACATGGATAGAAGACGGATCTGTAAGAAAAATTGATAAGGATATAAAAAAGATTTCATGGGAAGAGAGAGTTCTATTCAGGGAAAATAAGGTTTATATTCCGGTATCTTCCCATGAAAGTTACTGGGGAATTTTGTGCATAAATTTTGATCATGAAGTCAATTCCGATGATTTTGATGAAGCTGTACTTCTTTCTCTTGGACTTCAGCTTGGAAGCTCACTTGAAAATATTCATGCTGTTTCAGACATAAAATATCAAAATGATCTTTTGGAATCTGTGTTTGAGGGGATTACAGATCCTCTGGTTTTGCTTGATAAAGATTTCAGGGTTATATTTGCCAATAAGGGAAGCAGTAATTTTTTTAAAGGAAGCGCTGGGACTAATCTTGATCTTACAGAAATTATAAAAGATTCTGATATAGATGCTTACAGCATAGAGCACCAGGATGAGCCTGTTTTAAAAGAGATAGAAACAAAGGATAAAAAATCTTTCAGAGTATATTTTTATCCTCTTCCTAAAAGAGATCCCGGAAGCCTTAGAATGGTAATGTATGCAAGGGATATAACAATGGAAAAAGGCTTGATAGAGGGGATGTATCAGGCTGAAAGATTAAGCTCCATAGGTAAGATGGCAGCCGGAATGGCCCATGAAATAAATAATCCTCTTGGTGTGATAAGGTGTTATGCAGATCTTTTGTCAGATTCGGTTAAAGATGAAAAAAATCTTTCAGATCTTAATGTGATTATAAATCAAACAAGGAATGTGCAAAAAATTGTTCAGAATCTTTTGAATTTTTCAAGGGCAAAACATTTTGTTTCAGGAAAGTGCAACTTAAATAAAGGTGTGGAAAATATAATCGAGCTTTTCAGACCCAGGGCATCTTCAATAAATATTAATATCAGATTTATTCCTGAGAGATCTATCCCTGAAATTAATTGCGACAGCTCAATTCTTGGTCAGATAATCACAAATATAATTTTAAATGCTTTTGATGCCGTCGGCAGCAACGGTAATATTGAAATAAGAACTTTTAAAAGGGAAAATGAAGCTCTTCTTGAAATAACAGATGACGGTGAGGGAATAAATAAAGATATTCTTGAAAATATATTTGATCCTTTTTTTACAACAAAAGATGTTGGAAAAGGAACAGGTCTTGGTCTTTCTGTTGTTTACGGTTTTATAAGTGAGATCGGCGGAAGAATAGAGGCTGAGTCTTCAGATTATACAGTTTTCAGGCTTTACTTCCCTTTTTATGAAATAACTGGAGACGAAAATGAGTGATGAGCCTTTGATTCTTGTTGTTGATGATGATCCCGATTTTTTGAGCGGTATAATAAGAACTCTTGAATCTAAATTTCCTGATGCTTCTATCATGGGTGCTTCTGAAGGTGAAAAGGCTGAGGAAATAATCAGTCATGGAGAAGTAGGGGTTCTTCTCACAGATTTAAGAATGCCTGAAATTTCAGGTATGGATCTTCTTGAGACAGCTGTTCATAATAACCCTGATATCTGTGTTATTATGATAACAGGTTATGCAACTGTGGAAAACGCAGTTGAATCCTTAAAAAAAGGTGCGTGGGACTTTATAACAAAACCTGTTGAACGGGATGAGCTTTTTCATGCCGTTGAAAAGGCTCTTGAGCATTACAGGCTTGCCTCTGAAAATAAAAAACTTAAAAGTCTTGTAAAGCGGTTTGAGGCTGATCAGGATTCAGGCTTTTTAAGCCAAAGCATGAAAATTCTTATGGAGCAGGCAAGGGCTGTAGCTTCAGCTGAATATACTGTTCTTATAACCGGTGAGTCAGGCAGCGGAAAAGAATATATTGCAAGGCAGGTTCACAAGTTTTCAAAAAGAAAGGATCAGGTTTGCAATTCCATAAACTGTGCTGCAATTCCTGAACAGCTTCTTGAAAGCGAACTTTTTGGTCATGTTAAAGGTGCTTTTACAGGTGCTGACAGAAGCAGAAGAGGTTTTTTCCCTGCATCAGACAAAGGAACTCTTATTCTTGATGAAATAGGAGATATAAGCCCGGCTCTTCAGGTAAAACTTCTTAAGTTTCTTCAGGACAGAGAAGTTAAGCCTGTTGGAAGCAGTGATTCCAAAAAAGTAGATGTAAGAATAATTGCTCTTACAAACCAAAATCTTCAGCAAAAGATTGAATCTGGTGAATTCAGGGAAGATCTTTATTACAGGCTTAATGTTTTATCCCTTGAAGTCCCGCCTTTAAGACAAAGAAAAGAGGATATTCCCATTCTTGTAAGAACCTTTCTTGACATTACATGCCGGGAACTTGGAATAGAAAGAATCGAAACAGACAGCGGAGCAATGTCTTACCTTGCATCACTTCCCTGGAACGGAAATGTAAGAGAGCTTCAGAACTTTATAAGAAGGCTTGCTGTATTTTCCGGGGGAAGCAGAATAGATATGCCTCTTATAAATATTGTAGAAGGGAAAAAACCGGAGCAGACTGTAAAAAAAGAAGACGGATTCAGAAAATACAAAGATGCAAAAAAGGATGTTGTTGATTCTTTCTCAAAGGATTATCTTTATGCTGTTCTTGAGGAGACAAAGGGGAATATTTCACAGGCTTCAAGAATAAGCGGTCTTGAAAGAATGTCTGTTCAAAAGATTATAAAAAGACTTGGAATAGATGTTTCAAAATTCAAAAGTGAATAATCTGTTTTAGGCGGGTTTATGTTGACCCGCCTTTTAGTTTATTTAAACAGGATTGAGTCTTTTAATAAAAGCTTAATTCTGTTTTAGAGTTCATGAAGGTAAATATCAAAATTCTGCTCTTCATCAAGGCAAAGATAGTCTTTTGTCTGTTTTTGCGAGCTGTGATTAAAAACTTTTACAAGCTTTGATATATCAGTACCGAATGTATGGTACTGATGATATCCCCATGTTTTTCTCAGTGTATGGGAGCCGTATTTGCCTGATAATCCAACGGCGCCGCACCATTTGTTTACAAGTCTGTGAAGTGAGGGGACAATAAGTTTCCCTCTTTGTGATTTAAAAAGATAATCATCGTCTTCATAGTGTTCTGATTCCAGAAGACCTCTGATTGATCTGCATGAGATTCTGTTTACAGTTACTGTTTTCGGTTTGTCTCCGTCTGTACTGATTGTGAGTGTGGAGTTTTCTTCCAGGTTTTTGACCTGGTGTACCTTGAGGTGAAGCAGTTCATTGGGCATCAGGGTTGTGTTTATGCCGAGGGTGAATAAAGTTGAATTCCTTGGGTTGTCTATAAGAAGCTTTTTAATTTCCATTATATCTTTGGTTCTTCTTATAGGTTCTACTTTCTGGGATTCAGTTGAATCACCCTTTTCCTGAGCGCTTGTTTCTGATTCCATAAAACCTCCCATGAATTGCGGGTTTTTGATAAGTTTTGTCCATAATATGATAAAAACTTATCAAAAATCAAGTGTAAAATTTGGGCAAAAAAAATTTTTTAAGTTTAGAGGTTGGTGGTTTAAAAATTATTAAAGTTTAAATTATATTCGGCGGAGGACTGGCTTGGAATATGTTAATTTAAAGAGTATATATTTGGATATATTCGATTATATAAAAGAATATGGAAAAAAAACTGATCAGGGTATAAATAATCCATATGTTGAAGATTTAAAAAATATTGTTTTTCAGGATAAGCCGGAATCTGAAAAAAGAGAAATCCTTGAGTCAAAAAGAAGTTCATTAATAGAAAAATATTCTTTTTCTATACCTTTTGATTTTATTCTTAATATAATTGCACAATATTCACCTCTTACTGAAATAGGTGCAGGAACAGGTTATTTCGGTTATTGCCTGAAACAGAAAGGTTCAGATTTTGAGGCGTTTGATCTTTATTCACCAGATGATGCAGATCCTTTCGATTTTATGTCTTTCAATCCATGGTTTGAAGATACATGGATCAATGTATTAAGCGGTGATGAAGATACAGTAAGATCATGCAGCCAAAGAACCCTTTTTCTGTGCTGGCCTCCTCCTGATTCGCCAATGGCTTTTAATGCTCTTAAAATATATGAGCAGATAAAAGGACAAACCCTTATTTATATAGGAGATCCTGTTTCTTC
>JBNJDM010000002.1:0-66461 GCA_051744925.1 Thermodesulfobacteriota bacterium
GGATTCCTCAATTTTTGTTACAGCACACAGCAGACAAATGAATTTTTTTCACTGAAATTCAGTGCTTTTCTGTGGTTGACCAAGTATTTTATAACCACGGAATACACGGAAATTAAAGCGCAAAGCGCTTATTTTTCCCGGGCTCGTTCCCAAGCTCCTGCTCTGCCCTTTACCCACGAAATTCATTCAGGCATATTATCCAGATTTTTTTTATCTGGTTCCGCTGAAAATCCGGAAAACAGTTAAATCCGAAACTATTATTACTACACCGTCCTTTCAGGACTATAAATCAAAACGATCATACCGGTGGTTAAAACCACCGGCTATAAGACATTTCCCTTTCAGGGAAACCACACAATATCAATACTGCTGGGCTTTTTCTCAAAAAAGCGATTTTATTAGCGTTTATTCGGGTAATTCGCGGCAAACAATTTTTTTCTTTGTGGCTTAGTGTCTTCCATGAGAAATTAAAGCATTTCAAATAATCCGGTTTTCTGTGCCCCTGTGCCCCAGTGAGATATAAAACAATCTGCCTACTCAAAGCATACTCCGGCATACCCAACAAAACTCTGCCCTCCGGCTTTTTCATAACTTGTTCCGTATTCAGACATAACACCTTTTACAGCGCCAAGCTCCTTAGCACCGGCAACAGCTCCTGCAGCCGCACCAGGACAACAGGCATTCTGCAGTGCAAGAGCTTTTTTTATAATTTTTCCAGGCTCCATGTTTTCAAACAGATTTATCATTTCAGCATCATTTTCTTTTACAGCATTAACAGCCTCAATACCCGAACCAAAAGGCATAAACCCGTATGCAGGGCCATAATGGGTCAGGTCTGTACTTCCTATCACAACCGGATTATTATATTTAACCTGAGCTGCCTTCACAACTTCAGCAGCAAAATTCAAAGATAAATCATCAGGAGGAAGTCCGGCACAAAGCACAGGAATATCCCCCATAAAATATCTGATCAGCGGCAGCTGAACTTCTATTGTATTATCAGGTTCAAAGGATTCAGGTGTTTCATAAACAACTGAATATCTTTCAGATACAGATTCAGCAAGATCTTCGTCAACAATAAGTGGACCAACAGGAGTTTCGTATCCTCCCCTTGCCATAATCCGCAAAGATGATCCCGGATGCATATGCATTCCAAAGACAATAACAATATCGGGATCTGAGTATGAGGCAGCCTCTATTACATGAGAAGCAATTTCACCTGAAAAAACCCATCCTGCATGGGGAACTATACCTCCAAAAATTTTATTATCCGGTTTTAAATTTTTTTGGAATGAAAAAATAAGATCTTCACACTCATGCTTTGAGCCTGGATACCATTGTCCGGCCAAAAGAGGTTTTCTTAACTTCATAATCCTCTCCTTTTTTTTATTTTTTTCTTTTCAGAAATCATTGTCTGTGATTAAAAATAAAAGTTTAAATTTAAATATTTTGGCTTATTAAAACTTTTTTTGGTTAAAATCTTTTTTTTTATATTATAATGGTTAATTTTATAATTTAAACAGATAATACAATCCCGTAATAAGGAGATTAACATGTGGGAATATACAGACAAAGTAAGGGAACATTTCATTAACCCCAGAAACGTGGGTGAAATTCAGACCCCCAGCGGCACAGGAGACGTAGGTTCCATTACTTGCGGGGATGCCCTTAAACTTACTTTAGATATTGACAATAACAATATCATAAAAGACGCAAAATTTAAAACATTCGGATGCGCCAGTGCAATTGCATCTTCTTCTGCACTTACTGAAATGGTAATCGGCAAATCGGTTGAAGAAGCAGAAAAGATTACAAACGATGACATAGTCGACTTTCTCGGAGGACTTCCAAAAGAAAAAATCCACTGCTCAGTAATGGGTCAGGAAGCTCTTCAAAAAGCAATCGCTGATTTTAAGGGAATAGAGATTGTGGAAAAAGAAGGGAATATAGTATGCCACTGTTTTGATATTACTGAAGATGAAATAAGACATGCAGTTGCTGAACATTCACTAGGTTCAATAGATGATGTAACCGGATTTCTTAAAGCCGGCGGCGGCTGCGGACAATGCCATGATGAAATTCAGGAAATAATTGATGAGGTCAGGGGTGAATCATCCAAACAGAAAAAAAGTTCATCAAAACTGACAAATCTTCAGAAAATAAAAAAGATAGAACAAGCACTTGAAGATGATATAAAACCTGCTCTGAAAAAAGACGGTGGAAATATTGAGCTTGTGGATGTTGACGGTAACAAAGTTGTGGTTAGACTTCAGGGAGCATGTGCAACATGCGTAAAATCAAAAGAAACCCTTAAAAACCATGTTGAAGCAAAATTAAGACAAAAAGTTGCACACGATCTTGTTGTGGAGGAGTCGCTTTTATGATTGAAGATGCCCTGTACCTGGATAACAACGCTACAACTAAAACAGCTCCCGAAGTAGTTGAAGAAATGCTTCCTTTTTTGCGTACATTTTACGGAAACCCTTCCAGCATGCACTCTTTCGGCGGGCAGGTAGCAGATAAAATTAAAAATGCAAGACAAAGAACTGCAGATCTTTTCAATGCAGACCCTGATGAATTTATATTCACAAGCTGCGGAACTGAAAGTGACAGTGCTGCAATATTATCAGCAATAAAAACTTTTCCTGATAAAAAACATATTATGACAACAGCTGTTGAGCACCCTGCAGTAAAAAACCTTTTTGAACATCTGAAAAAAGACGGATATACAGTAAGCTTTATTCCGGTTGACGACAAAGGAAGACTAGATCTCGACTTTTACCGTGAAAACCTGACTGAAGACACAGCCATTGTAAGCATAATGTGGGCTAACAATGAAACAGGAACAATATTTCCAATTAAGGAACTTGCACAGGAAGCAAAAAATAAGGGAGTTTTATTCCATACAGACGCTGTTCAGGCTGCAGGTAAAATAACAACTGATTTAAAAGATATCCCTGTTGATATGCTTTCAATTTCAGGTCACAAGCTACATGCCCCCAAAGGAATAGGCGCTCTTTTTATAAGAAAAAATACTCCTTTTTATCCTTTTTTAATAGGAGGACATCAGGAATGGGGAAAAAGAGCCGGAACTGAAAATACAGCATCTATAATAGCAATGGGAAAAGCCTGTGAACTTGCTGGAACAAACATGGAAAAAGAACAAAATGAGGTAAAAAGACTGAGAGATAAGCTTGAAAAAAATCTCCTTGAAAAAATACCTCACTCTTTTGTTAACGGAGATCTTGAAAACAGACTTCCAAATACCACAAGCATAAGCTTTGAGTATATTGAAGGTGAAGCAATTCTTCTTATGATGGACCAGTTTAAAATATGCGCTTCTTCAGGATCTGCCTGCACATCAGGCTCTCTTGAACCTTCACATGTTTTAAGAGCAATGGGAGTTCCTTATGAAGCTGCCCACGGTACAGTCAGATTCAGCCTGTCTGTTTATAATACTGAAGAAGAAATAGATTTTGTTATAGAAAAAATGCCTTCAATCATAAGCAGATTAAGGGAAATGTCGCCTTTCTGGAAGGGCTGATTATAACAAAGACACAATAAAACAAGGGGATGTTTCTGGAACATCCCCTTTTCAATTAATATTTGAATTTAAAAAACTGATTTTTAAGCAGTTCATCAGTAGACTTTGTCGAGATTTTCATCAATGAATTTTAAGATCTTTTCTTTATAAGAGCTGTCTATATCAGTAAATGCGCATCCTGCACCAAGACTTCCCATACCTTCATAATCAAGAACCCACTTAACCGAAACAATAATCTTTTTTTCGTTTCTTAGTTCTTTTTTGCCTACAATATCTTCAATAATGAAACTGTCTCCCGGAGATATTGAAATATCTGACTGCCTTTGTATCCCAAGACCGAATCCACCTTCACTTATATTCAGAATTTTTGCAAACATCTCTTTTGAACTGTTGTTGTGTTTAAGTAAGGCGGTGGCTATATCCGGTTTAAGATAAACTCTGGAAGTAGCTCTTCTTTCTTTTTTAAATTCCGTCATATTTATATCCCGGCTAAACAGTGTTCAGAAAAAGAATGGATTTGAATAAATGAATATACATTTTATACATGAAATTAGCTTTAAAAGCAAATTTTTTAAAACTCATCGTAACTATTCTATTTTTCAGGTTTTCCCCGAATCTATAACACAAAGGACAAAATCTTTGGGCACCTGATCTCCGCCTGTACATCTTATCTCTTTTATTACTCCGTCTGCAGGCGAAGAAAGGGGATTTTCCATTTTCATCGCTTCGAGAACAAGAATAATTTCACCTTTTTTCACTGTATCTCCTGATTTTTTTCTTAAAGAGACAACTGATCCGGGCATAGGTGATTTTAAAAAGAAAAAGTCGGAATTATCTGGTTCAGATTTGTTCTTTTTTTCCGAGACATCAATTATTTTACTTTTTGTTGAGACATGTTCGTTGGTATTTATCTCTGTTTTTTTTTCTTTACCTGAAGCCTTTTTTTCTTCAGCATTTGCTGAGGAAGCTGTCAAAAATGGCTCAGAACCTGGATCCACAGCAACTTCAAAGAACTCATCTTCGACATAAACATTAAACGTCCTTGTTTTAGGCCCTTTCTGTGGAATATCAGACAGACCTTCTTCAGAAGGCTTGCCTTCCTTGAGTTTTTTAAGGTTGTTCAACCTGGCCTTGGCATTCTTGAGAGACATCGGATGAGTTTCTGCAGGAGGATCTTCCTTTAAATATTTCCACTTTAAAAACCTCTTTCCTGTTTTGGGAAAAAGAGCATAAATAAGTTCATCCTCTACATCAGCAGCCAGGCCTTTTATATTTCTTCCTGCTTCACCAAGTTTTAAAACCTCATTTTTTTCATGTGATGAATCCGGATAAAGCTCCTGAACTTTTTTCTTCAGAGATTCTGCAACAGGTGCAGGCGTCTTGCCGTAATACCCCTTAACAAGCTTAACTACCTGGTCTGATAAAAATTTATATTCTCCTTCATATTCGTCAAACAAAACATTATTTACCGCCTGAACAGCTACAGTTCCAGGAACATGTCCGATCAGGGGAAGACTGCCAAGATCTGTCCTGACATGGACAAATTTAGCAACAACATCCTGAAATTTATTTTCCTTATTATTTTCTTTAAGCTGACTGTAAATATTTTTTAAAATATAACCTGGAATACCTTTTGAAATAAGATCGGAATCTATAAGAGATACCCTGTCTTCATCCAGGTAAAACCTGTACTTTGGTATAATCTGATCTTCGGTATATTTAACTGTCTCCTCAATTTTACCGGGGTCAATACCGGTTTTGTACCCACCTTTTTCAAATGTTTTTACAAGTGCATCAGATGCGGGCAGAGAGTTTCTTCCTGCAAATGGGGACAGGCATGAATCTATTCCGTCTGCTCCTGCTTCCACAGCTTTAAGAAGAGATCCAAAACCTATACCTCCTGTTGAATGTGTATGAAAATGTACAGGAACTGAAACTTTACTTTTTAATGCGTTAATAAGCTCATAACTTTCAAAAGGAGTAATTATCCCTGAAGAATCTTTAATACAGATGCTCTCAGCTCCCATTTTTACAAGTTTCTCCGCCTTGCTGCAAAAGTAGTCGATTGTATAAATTTTTTCATTTTTCAATCCTTTTTCAGAGGTAAGGCCAAAAAATATTCCCCCCTGAAAGTGCATTCCCTCTGCTTTTGTTTTTTCTGCAACAAACGGGAGATTATCTATGTCATTTAAAGGATCAAAAAGCTTTACAATACTTATTCCGTTTGCCGCTGTTCTTTCAATAAAAGCGCTGATCACATCTTCCGGACAGGGATAGTTTCCTGCAAGATTTCTTCCCATGAGCATTATCGACATAGGCGTCTTTCTAAGACACCTGCTCAGCTGCCTGATTCTTTCCCATGGATCCTCATTCAGTGACCTGTGCATAATATCAAAAAATATACCTTTTGATACCTCTGCAGAATAAAAACCTATTTCATCGATAAGCCTTGCCGCAAGAACCATATCTGCTGTTCTGCCCATTGCAGAATAAAGATACTGAAATCCGTCGGTAAGACTTGAATCTGATATATTCAATTTTTTCATTTTATTATTGCCTGTTATATATTTATTTTCACTTAAATCCGGCGCATCATAACGTATTCTTATGTCCAGACATAATATTTCTTATACCGTAATCGTGCCAGCTACTGCTTTTTTCAAAGTACAGCTTTTTATATGAGTCTTTTTTTCTTTTATTTTCTTCTGCTGTTTCGTTTTCCATATTCAGATAGGAAATCACAGCACTTAATGCTGCTTTTTTTTTGTTATCCATCAATTATTATCCTTTCTTACAAAGGCATATTACCATGTTTTTTATCAGGAAAGCTCTCCTTTTTTGATGAAAGAAACACCAATGATTCATAAACTGCAGCCCTTGTTTCACAAGGTTTGATAACAGAATCAATATACCCTCTTGAGGCTGCTGTATAAGGATTGGAAAACTTTTCCCTGTAACTGCTTATAAGATTTTGTCTTAATTCTTCACTGTTTTCAGAGTTTTTCAGATCCTGTCTGTGAATAATACCTACAGCACCTTCAGCACCCATTACCGCAATTTCAGACTCAGGCCAGGAAAAAACCATATCCGCGCCAAGGTGTCTGGATGACATGGCAATATATGCTCCGCCATAAGCCTTTCTTGTTATCACAAGAATTTTAGGAACCACAGCTTCTGAATAGCTCCATAAAATCTTTGCACCGTGCCTTATAATCCCTCCCCACTCCTGATCTTTACCCGGCAGAAAACCGGGCACATCAGCAATAGTCAAAAGAGGAATATTAAATGAATCACAAAACCTTATAAATTTCGAGGCTTTATCTGAAGCATCAATATCTATGCATCCTGCAAGTTTTTCAGGCTGATTTGCGATTATCCCCACAACCCTGCCTCCTATTCTTGCAAAAGCTGTAATCATATTGGAAGCAAAATCTTGTGAACACTCAAAAAAATCGTTGTTATCGACAAGCTCTGATATCACCTGTTTCATATCATATGGAATATTTTCTTTGTCTGGTATTACATCTTCAAGTCCGGTGTTTTCCCTGAAAGGATCATCACCTGTCTCTTTAATTTCAGGCGGCTCAAGATTGTTTGCAGGAAGATATGACAAAAGAAGCCTTATCCGGCTTATACACTCAGAATCATTTTCACATGCAAAATCGGCAACCCCTGAAACCTTTGTATGTGTATCAGCCCCTCCTAGTTCTTCGGAAGTTACAACTTCTCCTGTAACCGATCTTACCACTTCAGGTCCTGTTATGAACATATATGAAGTTTTTC
Source organism: Thermodesulfobacteriota bacterium (assembly GCA_051744925.1). GTDB lineage: Bacteria > Desulfobacterota > Desulfobacteria > Desulfobacterales > JACKCP01 > JACKCP01. Next base: position 7,328 of record JBNJDM010000002.1, read on the forward strand.
TAACCATAAACACAAAATCCATAAGTGCAGGTGAGTATACTGCTCCACCTGCTGTAGGTCCCATAACAGCACAAATTTGGGGTATTACCCCGGAAGCTCTTGTATTTCTGAAAAAAATCTCCCCATATCCGGCAAGGGCATCAACACCTTCCTGTATTCTTGCCCCGCCTGAATCATGGAAGCCTACAACCGGATTGCCGGATGATGAAGCAAGGTCTAAAACCTTGCATATTTTTTTTGCATGCATCTCTCCAAGACTTCCCCCCTTGGCAGTAAAATCCTGGGCATATGCAAAAACCTTCCTTCCATCCACCAGGCCGTAACCTGTTACAACTCCTTCAGCCGGTATATTTTCTTTTTCCATTCCAAAATCGGTACACCTGTGAGTAACAAACATATCAAGCTCACGAAAAGTGCCTTTATCAAAAAAAAGATCTATCCTTTCCCTTGCTGTGAGCTTGTTTTTTTCTTTTTGCTTTTTTATCTGATTATTTCTGCCCATCGACAGAATTTCATTTATTTTTTCATCATGTTTTTTCATTATATTCCTCTGCCCCGGCAAATAACGGGAAGACAATTTATCAAAACTTTGGACTGCATCTTATTGAATGCAACAACTTCTTTTTAAACCTGAACCTTTTAAATGCTAATTTATACTTTAATCAAGCTATTTTCAAGTATGATGCTTCTTATGACTAAATTATGTGCTTTTTTCTGATTTTTTTTATTTCTGCATTTACTTGCTGAACAAAAAATTCCAGTTTCAGACCAATAACTATTTATACATACATTATATTCCAAAAGCAAAAAGTATAAACAAGCCATTGAAATAAAACAGTTTTTTTTCACTTTTTTCATTTTTTATTTGCTTTTTAATATTTTACTGATATTTATAAAACAATTCTTCTCACAAAAATTGAAAAAACTTACTATGCTATCGAAAAAAGAAACCTGCTGCATACTTATAATTTCAGAGAAATCTAAACTTATTAACAATATAAAAAAATCTGCCACATCAATATATCCGGAATCTGCGCAGTCCTTTCTCTGTTTAATTAAAAAGTATTTTCCGGAACTTACAATTTCGTCCACAGATATTTCTCAGATAAAAAAAAGCGAATTACATACAGATTTAAAAATAAACAGCAAAAATACTCCTCTTATATTACTTTCAGAACCTGTCACAGAAATAAGACAGCATAATTTCACACGCACCGAAAATTCTGTAATAAGCAAAAACCGATTCTTCTTAAACTCTAAACCTGAAAAAGATGCAAAGGAAGCAGCAATAGAAGAACTTGCAACAATGGTTGAATCAAAAGATGCTGAAACAGGAGGACATATAAGAAGAACAAAAGAATATATAAAACTTCTTGCTGTAGAACTTAAAAAAAACATTTTATACAAAAACATTTTAACAGATGATTTAATAACCAGAATTTACAAATCTGCTCCTCTTCATGATATAGGCAAGATAGCTATACCTGAAGAAATTCTTACCAAAAAAGGCCCGCTTACAGAAAATGAATTCAAAATTATGAAAACTCATACAGTCATCGGCAAGGCAATTGTAAAAAAAGCTGAACAGAAAACAGGAAAAAATCTTTTCTTAACTACAGCAGGAGAAATTGCATATTCACATCAGGAAAAATGGAACGGCTCAGGTTATCCTCTCGGACTTAAAGAAAAACAAATTCCGATTTCAGCCAGGCTTATGGCAGTGGCCGATGTATATGATGCGCTGATAAGCAAAAGAGTCTACAAGGAACCATATTCCCACAACAGGTCTGTCAGAATAATACAAAATCTAAAAGGTACCCATTTCGACCCTGTGATAACCGACACATTTATTTCCATTAATGAACAATTCAAAAAAATTGCATGTAAATTCAGAGACTATAATTCTCCTACAGCAAACCTTTCTGAATTATACCTTTATTAGTTGCTGAACGAAAACTGCCTTTTTTGCACAGCTTTGCGTTAGAATAGACAAAAAAGACGGTTTTTCGTTCAGCAACCCTGTAAAGCCGTTATCCTGCAGTCAACTGGCAGTCAGAATCTAAAAATACTCTTTATTCATGTGCAGGAAATCTGCTTATATGCATGATTAATTCATATTATACAAAACAAATTCAAACTTTTATTAACTTTCATTGAATGAGGTTCAAACTTACATTTATCCAGCTCCGGATAATATTAATTTGACAGGTGCATATTTTTATTTTTATGTTATATACGATTAAACGCGGTTTATTTTTTTGACTTAATATTAACATCATTTTCAGGACAAAAACTTGGCAGAAAAAAATTTCGGCAATTATTCCGGGCAAAACCTTATACTGCTGGCAGACGATAACCCTATTAACCAGGAAATGGTAAAAAAAATTCTTGTTAATTACGGTTATAAGGTTTTAACTGCGCTTAACGGCAGTGAAGTTCTTGATCTTATCTTTAGCAAAACAGAATTTGACCTTATACTTCTTGATATTAATATGCCTGTTCTTAACGGTATTGACACTGCCAGAAAAATAAGAAGCTCGGAAAATGAAGAAATAAAAAATATTCCTATAGTTGCACTTACAGGTAATGAAACAAAGCTTGAAATTCAGGAAATTTACCAGTCAGGTATAAACAGCTATGTAGCCAAGCCGGCATCACCTGAGCAGCTCATCGACATAGTAAGTAAAAGCATAAGAAACCCTTTTTTTTCAAATAAAAAATCAGATGACCTCTTTGTGCCTGAATCAATTAAAAAACGTGAAAATGAACAAAGTGAAATAGATATAAACCAGGGTGTTTTATACGTAGGAAACGATCTTAAAATTTTTAAAAAACTCCTTTCAAGATTTTATACAAATTATGCGGATTATCTGACAAAAATTAACAAATTAATAGAACAAAACGATTATAAAAATCTTAAATTTGCCATCCATAACTTAAAAGGAACTTCTGCGCAGATATGTGCGGTCAACCTTTACCGTGAAACAGCAATTATTGAAGAAAAAATAAAAAATAATTTAAACAGCCTGACAAATGAAGATATTGAAAATCTTAATCTTTATTTCAAAAAAACTATGGAATCGATAAACAAAATACTCTCACCCTGAAATTATCTGAAAAAGTGGAAACAAAGGATTTTTTGATTTCCCTTTTATAAAATAAATTTATGCTTTAAAGTGTAAAGATTTATTAACATGACAGGACAGACAATGGACAGAATTGAAAAACTTGAACAATTATACGAACTTCATGAAAAATGGATAAATAACAATAACTACTTTTGTAAGAAAGGGTGTGCAAAATGCTGCACATTAAATGTTGCTGCAACCTCTCTTGAAGCTGAGCTTATAATAAAAAAGGCCGGCCCGAGCTATATTAAAATGCCTGAAAAAATTATGGAGTATGAAAGGTTTCATCCGACTACTACTACTAATAAAATTGCAAATCTTGCCATTGAAAACATAGACCCTCCTGAGGAATATTTACCGCAGTCGGATATTAAATGTCCTTATCTGGATAATAATGAATGTATTATTTATGATATAAGACCTCTGGCATGCAGAATACAGCTTTCACAACAAGACTGCGGCCAAAGTAAAATTGCAGTAATTGATGAAAAAACTATGACAATAAACACTGTATTTCAGCAATATATCGAACTTCTTGACCATGACGGATTAAGCGGAAATATATTCGATCTTTTAGTTCATGGAAGCAACCCTGTATTTACATCAAAATTTATAAACAATGAAATACCAAAAGCTGTAATGGTTCCGCCTGAATTCAGAGAAGAGCTAAAACAACTTATAAAAGAAATACATGAAATAATTTATGCAGGACAAAACTGATGTTATTTTCTAATTGCTTCTAAAATAAAACATTTTTTTTCCTTATACTAATTCAAGAATTTTTTCGGCAATTTTATCAAGTGGTGCAACAAACTCAGCAGCCCCTTTTTTAACAGCCTCTTTGGGCATTCCATATACTACGCAGGATTCTTCATCCTGTGCTATTGTTCTTGCTCCTGCATTTCTCATATCAAGAAGACCCTGGGCTCCGTCTGAACCCATTCCTGTAAGAATTACACCAACAGCATTTTCTCCTGCATGGGATGCAACAGTTTTAAACAGCACATCTACTGCAGGCCTTTGATGATGAACCATAGGTCCCTGCTTCACTTTTACAAAATACCTTGCTCCGCTTCTTGCAAGAAGCATATGAAAATTACCCGGAGCAATAACAGCTGTTCCCGGTGTTACAGCGTCTCCGTCTTCGGCCTCTTTAATTTTAAGGGCTGAAAGGGTATTTAAATTTTCTGCATAAGATTTTGTAAATTTTGCAGGCATATGCTGAACAATAACTATGCCCGGACAATTGGCAGGAAGTTTTTTAACAAGATATCTTATTGCTTCTGTCCCTCCTGTAGAGGCTCCTATTGCAACAAGCTTTCTTGTTGTCTGAACAGGGGTATTAAGGGATAGACGTGAAGGTTCTCCTCCATTTTTACTTTCAATACTTTTTCTTCTTACATTTACCCTTGCTGCAGCTCTTATTTTATCTGCTATCTGGGCAGACATATCTCCGATTGTATATGAACCCGAAGGCTTTGCAACAACTTCAACGGCTCCGCTTCTCATAGCTTCAAGTGCAAGCTCTCCGCCTTTTTCGGTAAGGGAACTTACAATAATAACAGGTACTGGATAATATCTCATAAGCTTTTTGAGAAAAGTTATTCCATCCATCCTGGGCATCTCAACATCAAGAGTAACAACGTCAGGATTTAATTTTATTATTTTATCCCTTGCAACATAAGGATCAGGAGCTGTTCCTACTACAACTATATCTTTCTGGTCAGCAAGACCCTGGGTTAAAACCTTTCTTACAACGGCTGAATCATCAACAATTAAAACTTTAACAGGTCCTGACATATTTATGCCTTTCAGTATATTTTCCCTGAATTAAACAATTTCCGGTTTCATCTTATCTGCACAATAAAATTATTCAGTACTGAGCCTTTACAAAACCTATATCCATGAGGTCAGAAAAACCGCCTCACCATTTAATAAATTTACTTTAATTAAATCTGTGTTTTCTTTTACAGATTGAAACTCATTTATAAAAGAACTGTAATTTAAAATTTCGGGAATATTAAGTCTGTAATCACTTCCCTTATAACAGTCAGCAAGAACACTTCCTATTATCATGTTAAGCATCTCTTTAAAAGTTTCCATGCAGTCATTTCCACCGACCTTCTCTCTTCCTGTAAAGTCTTTGGTAAGCTCTTCAAGAGATTTATACAAAAAAGCTGAATATAATTTTACATTAACATCACCTGTAACAGAAATTTCAGATATAACAGTACTTTTTGATTTAAAAAAAGGCACAGCATAATTTAGTGAACAATTTTCATCAAACTCTACAGGAGAAAAAAACATTGAAGAAAGAACTTCAGAAATCGAGTCCTTCATCAAACGGTTCCAGTTCTGTTTCATCATCTCCCCTTTTTCCAAGAATTGAAATTATTTTTTCACGCACATTTTCAGGCGTAAAAGGTTTTTTGAGATAACCGGCAGCTCCCTTGCTCATAAACTCATCAACAAGTTCGTCCCTTTTCTCTGTTGTAATAATAAGCACAGGAACAGATGAAAGCACATCGTCTTTTTTCATTTCACCTATTAGCATAAGACCGTCCATGTCGGGCATATTATAATCTGTTATCAAAAGATCAATCCACTTATCCTGAAGCATCTCAAGGGCATCTTTCCCGTTGGAAGCCTGAAGAAAAACATCTGACGCATATCCTGCCGCTTTAACAGTTTTGATAATCACCTCGCGCATAGGCGAAGAATCATCTACAACCATAATTGTAAAATTTGACATAAATTATCCCATACCTTTTAAGCGCTTTTGATTAATGACTCAAGTTCATTTACTGATTCTGCAAAATCTGCCATCATGACCTGCAAATCCTGATGTGAAAAACCGAGTCTTTGCATTGAATTTTCATCAAATCTATATGCAAGCCCATCATCTCCAACACCGATTCCAAGCATCAGGCATATATTATGTGAAAAATATACAATATCAGACTCAATTGGAACTCCGGCGCCTTCACCTGGATTAAAAGATGTTCTTACTATAGAAATCACTTCACCTGGGAAACCCCATTTTTTCATTATCAGAGCACTTAACTCTCCCTGATTAATACCAAGAATCTTTTTTTCAGCTTCATCAAAACTGTATCCGTTTTTTTCTACAAGATTTTTTATTTTACTGAGTTTATTTGCTACATAACGTCCTAGAACAACTTTCCCAATATCACGGAGCAAAGCGGCCGTAAAAACTCTTGGTGCTGTTTCAGGACTTTTTTCTGCTGCAATTTTACCTGCAATAACAGCTGCGCTTGCAGATTTTTTCCACAAAAAACCCTCCTGAAGTCCGTACCCGGGCTGAACTCCTTTATAATTTTTTGAGCTGCAGCTCATGAGTACAAGATTAATAATCCTGTCAAGTCCAAGGATTCCAACCGCATCTTTTAAGGATTCAACCTTCCTGTTCAAACCAAAATATGCTGAATTACTCATTTTAATTATATTAGCTGTTATCATTGGATCATATTTTATTACTTCAGCAATTTCAGACATTTTAGATTCAGGCTGTCCCGAAAGACTTAAAACTCTGTGGGCAATATCAGGGAAAGGCTCAAGTTCATCTATATCGCTCAGCAAATGATCTATAAATTTCATGCAACCTTCTCCTCTTTGCCTTCGGTTCGGATAATTATATCACCTGAATCTACTTTTATAATTACTGTACGGTTTACATTTCCTCCTATGGCTTCATAATCTGCAAATACATTGTTTCTGAAAAACATTTTCTTTACAGCCATGTAGTTTCTCTTGCCAATATTAAAAAAACCTTTCTGGTCAAGAATCTGTGCTCCGCCGGCAAGAACAATTCTCATTCTTTGTTTTTTTGCACCGTACTTATAAGTCTCTTTAAAAAGTCTTGGAACACCTGTATCAGCAAACATAAAAGGATTTTTTAAAGCTTTTCCTTTATCAAGATCCGATTCAGGAAGCATATAATGAAGAAGACCTGCAACTTTTGCATATGGATCATAAACAGCAATACCTATACAGGAACCCAGAGAATATGTAATGAGCTCTGTATCTTTTTTATCGCTTATTTTCATATCTGCTACACCTACAACAACTCTCAAATAACCACCTCCGTAAGCCGTAGCTTACTGAAAAAGAGAATCAAATTTCAGCCCATTCAAAAAGTCCGGACATATCAATAATAAGACCGACTGTACCATCTCCAAGTATTGCTCCGCCTGAAAAAACTTTTGTATTTTTAAATAGAGTGCCAAGGTTTTTTATTACAAATTCATCTTTACCAAGAAGTTCATCAAGAAGAAGTCCGCATCTTGCCCCTTTATTTTCTACAATAAGAACAAGAAGATTTTTATTTGCATCGTCATATTGAGTATTGCAAACCTTATCAAGCCTTATAAGAGGAACAATCTCCCCTCTTGCCTTTATCATTTCACCTTTTTGCTCAACTGTAAAATAACTGCTTTCTGCAAAAGGAAAAGCTTCAAGAATGCTCATTGTAGGCACGATATACTTCTCATTTCCAACTCTTATAAGCATCCCGTCTATAATAGCCATTGTAAGAGGAAGTCTGATTGTAAACCTTGTCCCTTTATCCGATTCCGACATTATATCAAGACGTCCTTTGAGTTTATTTATGGCCTCCTTAACAACATCCATACCTACACCACGTCCTGAGACATCGGTTACATTTTCTGTGGTTGAAAAACCCGGATGAAAAATAAGATTAAAAATTTCATTTTCCGATAATTTTTCATTTTCTGATATAATCCCTTTTTGCCGTGCTTTGGCAAGAAGGTTTTCTTTATTAAGACCTTTTCCGTCGTCTATTATTTCGATAACTATATTGCCGGCTTTGTGATAAGAGGAAAGTGTTATATGACCCTGTTCAGATTTTCCTTTTTCGGTCCTTTCCAAAGGAGTTTCAATCCCGTGGTCAACTGAATTTCTTACCATATGAACAAGAGGTTCATACAAAGCATCAACCATATTCCTGTCTACTTCTGTATCTTTTCCTTCCATGGAAAGTTCAACTTTTTTCCCAAGGTTTGAAGATACATCCCTTACGACTCTTATCATTTTCTGAAAAGTTGTTCCTATGGGAACCATTCGCATGGACATCGATATCTTCTGCACAGATGACACTATCTGGTTCATTTGTCCCAAAGACTGAACCAGCATGTTGTCAGAATCTTCATAATTTTTTGCAAGCTCTTTTAAAATAGACTGGGCAATTACAAGCTCTCCTGTGAGATCTACAAGACTGTCAAGCTTTTCTGTATCTACTTTTACTGAGTAATTGTTTTTTCTTGTATTTTTTTGTTTCCTCAGAGCTTTAGCAACATCTTTTTCAGACGCCTGATTTTTTTCTACAAGTATTTCACCTATTTTTTTCTCAGGATGTTTTTTCTGCTCATCAAGAGAAGATTCAATATCTTCAGGGCTTGCACTTTGGTTACTTACGAGCATTTCTCCAATAGGCTGGTCTTCAGGAGGATTTAATATTTTTTCAAGTGTACCGAGAAAAGTGTCTATATTCCAGACTGTATCCGGAAGAGTATTATTTGAATTTATTGAACTCTGAATCTCTACCAGCATTTTTTTCATTATATCTATGGAATCAAGAATTACATCTGTTATCTCAGATTCAGGCGCTGTATAACCCTGCCTTATATTATCAAGAAGAGTTTCGGTTTTATGTGCAAGGGAATTTATAACAGGAAGATCAAGAAAACCTGACACACCTTTAATTGTATGAAATGCCCTGAAAACGCTATTTATAAGAGTTTTATCACCAGGGGCATCTTCAAGAGAAATCAGATCAACTTCAGCATTTTCAAGATTTTCAAGACTTTCGCCTGCAAATTCAATATATAGCTGAATATCTTCGGCTGCAGGTTCTTCCTTTTCAGGGCTTGCTCCCGGAACATCTTCTGCAGTTTGATCTATTTGTATGTCACATTTTATATTCTTAAGGGTCTGTTTAAGTTTATCATGATCAGGTCCATTATCTTTTTTATATTCTGTGAGTATTATATGAAAAATTTCAACACTTTCTTCGAGAGGTGACATATCTGTTTCTTCTTCAAGAATAAGTTTTTCAACATATTCTTTAAGGCAAAGGCTTAATTCTTTAACATAAGGAAATTCTGTTTTTTCAAGAAAATCAAACAGCTTAAGAAGTGCTCCCATGGCCGGTATATCACCCGGATCTGCAATAATCACCTGAGCTGCAAGATCCTCAACAAGCTTTTCAACTCCGGAGTCAAAACTATCTTCGTTCATACATACCCCTTTTAACTATTTCTGATATATTGTGGGCTCTACATATTTGAATTTATGATTAATATTCATAAGGCTTTCAGAATGCCCTACAAAGAGAAATCCCCCGGGTTTCAATATGTCATAAAATTTATTTATTACTGTTGCCTGAATTTTTTTTTCAAAATATATCATTACATTTCTGCAGAATATAAAATCGAAGGAAGTATCATAAGTATAAGGCTGCATAAGATTAAATCTCATAAAATCTATTTTTTTTCTTAATTTTTTCTGAATCCTCACATATCCCTTTCTCTTCCCTGTACCTTTCTGAAAATACTTTCTTAAAGTCTGCTGATCTATTCCTGCGGTTTTTAAAATATCATAAATTCCTGCATCAGCTTTTAAAAGGACATCTGTGGATATATCTGTGGCTGTAATACGAAAGTCATAGCCAGGCATCGATTCAATCCATGAATCAATAACCATTGCTATTGTATAAGGTTCCTCACCTGTAGAGCATCCTGCACTCCAGGCATTTATAGTTTTATTATTATCAAGATTTTTTACTATCTGACTCAAGCCTCTTTTTTCAAGAAAATCAAAATGTTTTTTTTCTCTGAAAAAGCTGGTCAGATTGGTGGATACGGCATTAAGAAGATTTATAAGCTCTTCGCCTGAATCTTCAAGCATTGATTTGTAAACTCTGAATTCGGATATGTTCAGATCTCTCAGACGTTTTGCAAGCCTTGACCTGACAAGCTCCTTTTTACCTTCGTGGAGATTGATTCCGCATTCATCATATACAAGTTTTCTTATATAATTAAAATCATTGTCCCGCAGTTCAAAATTTTTATTCCCGAATCCAGTCATTTAAATCCTGTTTTTAAAAAAATTATTCTAAATAGCTCATACAAAAGTTTCTTTAATTTTCCCGGATTGACGCAGACAAAAGATTCAAAATCGACTTAATATTTTGATATTTCTAATAAATTTACACTCAGATATTTTTACTGCTCAACAAAAGTTTTTTGTTAATTCTTCATAGAGAACAATGTTAACTCAAAAATTGATAAAAATAAACTTTTTATCACTAAAAAGTAACAATTCAGGACAAAGTATAATTTATGAGTTTAAATAATTGTTCAGTTACTTGGGTTTGAAAAAGTTAAGAAACGACGCAGCATGCCTCAGGTTTGTCCGGACTTAACCGGGCTTAAAAATTACTTAAAATACATTAAAGAAAAAATTTGGTATTTGAGACAAATCTTTGGAGTATTTCAACAGATATTTTTATATCTGCTCAAAAGAGGTGGGCCAAAAAAGTTTTACACAGTACCCCGGATAATAGTACCCTGGATAATAGTATCCGGGCTCAGTATGCAACATCTGTGTTTTTACCGCAAACTCTGATAAGATTGGACATAACCTTGTTTCTTCCTGATTCTTTTGCCTTGTAAAGCAGACTATCGGCTTTTTTAAGCATATCTTCAGGACCTGAACTTCCTTTAAAAGAAGAAACACCAAAACTTGCAGTAACCTTTATTTCTTTATCTTCTGACTTAAATTTTTCAGAGGCTATACTTGTTCTTAATCTCTGTGCCAAAACAAATGCCTTATAAGTACTTGTCTCGGGTAAAATAAGAACAAATTCTTCTCCTCCGTACCTGAAAAAATTATCTTCTTCCCTTATTAAGCCTCTTATTCTTTGGGATAAACCGGTAAGAATATCATCTCCTGCCTGATGACCGTGTGTATCATTTATTTGCTTAAAAAAATCTATGTCAAACATTATAAGACTGAAATCTTTTTCATATCTTTTGCATTCAGAAAACTGCTCATTAATCTTTTTCTCAAGCTCTCTTCTGTTATAACAGCCTGTAAGCGGATCAACAGATGCCGCATCTTTAAGTTCCTGGATGCTTATATATTTGGATACCGCATTCCCAAGACCAAAAACAATGTCTGATATAATATCTGAATGATACCTGCTTATAACTTTTTTTCCGGGAAGAATGTATAGTTTTGCCTGAAAATTATCTCCGGAAAAAGACTTGCCGAAAAGATCGTCTCTTACATTTTTTTCCTTTAAAAGCCCTGTTTTAGAAACATTAACCGGATACATAGAAATATTTTCATCAAAAGAGAAATCTTTTTCTATTACCGAGGTAATAGTGTCTTTAAAAACCGAAGGTTCAACCCATACCATCATTTTACCTTTTGCCTTAACAGCAAGGGCAAAAAACTCATGGTCGAATATATCATTTATGCATTTTGAAAGTTCACTTGTAATACTTTCAAAGTCTGAAGCCTTATGAACATCAATAAGATATTTGTTAAGGCGCTTATAGTCCCTTAATCTGGAAAAACCTAGAAAACCTGCCATGGATAATGTAAAATTAGATTTTGATTCATTTGTCGCCATAAAATATCTCCTGAAATTTTATTTTGACAACACTTAATTCAAATTGCATGCCAAAGATACTAAACCACCAGGATATTTTTAATATTACTTTTTAAATCAAAATGTTAAATCAAAAAAATCAAATTTGCTCTTTTATCCAGATAAACTATCTGGAGTAATATTTATGACTTTAAGAGAATCTTTTTCCTTTTATCAGGTAAAGCCAGGGGTATAGTCCACAATATAACCGCTACTTCAACATTCCCAAGCAGGAGCTCTGCCCTTTACCCACGAAATTCATTCAGGCATATTATCCCAAACTAATTTCTCAAGCTAACACTGGCAACTTATATCTGGTCACATAAAATACAGGCTCCCAAGCAGGAGCTTGGGAGCCAGCAGTCTGAGAGAATCTATCCTGTAAAGTAACCTGTGAATTTACTGCCAGCCGGCAACCGGGCTCGTTCCCAAGCTCCTGCTTGGGAATGTAACTTAAGCATTTGTGGGTAAAGGGCAGGTATGAACTTGAGTACCATGGAAACAGGCTGTTCAAAACAAAAGAATTGGCAGCAAGACATGGTCTTGTATGACTCCCTACCCTAAAAATCATGTTGAATATTAATCCGACAATAAAATGGCATTAAAAAAGATTTTGACAATTTTATGACACAAGCTTGCAAATCTCTATTCTCGTTGTTAATTTATCTCATTACTTAGTTATTCAGTTTAATTTTTTAAGCTGAATATTTTTCAGTCAAAAGGAGACAGTTTTATGATTACAAGAGATCAGTACCTTGAAAAACTTATGGAAGAACCAAAGCCGAAGTGTAAATACTGCGGCAGTGAAATGGATATATGGGAAGTACCACCTGTAAATTTCAGCGACGGCCTCGGCTGGGGCGAACCTTTTCTGTTTGTATGCTTCAATGATGAATGCCCGCCTTTTAAAGGCGGATGGGAAGATATTGAAGAAAACTACGGACATCACGCCAGTTACAGATGCCTGAATTTCCCTTTTACGGATAATTTTGAACTTATGCCTGTTTTTGGGCATCAGGGCGGAGAAGGACAGATTGTAACCGAAGAGTCTGTTTCAGAGCAGGAAAAAATACAGGAAAGAATCAAAACAGGGTTTTCCATTCTTGCAGACTGTTATGTAAACAAAGACTTTATAAAAATGGTTACTATGAGTCAGGACAGCTCCGAGCCTACAAGAGTAAGACTTAAGGCTGTTGAGATGATTGGTGACTCTGCTGATATTACCGAAGTCATTGAACCTCTCCAGAGCATCAAGCCGCCTACTCCAAAGCTTGCTGAAGCTATTGAAGTATCCGTGGAACAAGTGCATAAGAGATGCTTTACAAGAGAGTGTCCTTTTTGTGCAGAAATAATAAAGAGAAGAGCTAAAGTATGCAAACACTGTAATAATGAAGTTGCAGGATTGTAACAAACCAAGGGGATTTTTATAATCCCCTTTTTTAACAATCACCATGTTCTGCTTGCAATTTTTTAACTTTATAAATCAGAAAAGCTAACACTTACAAAAACACTACCTGTTAACATTCATTGTAATATATGTCTTAAAAATCATTTTCTGGCGCTCGAGCCTGTCAGACGGGAACTCCACAGACTTATTTTCTTCAAGAAAAGCTTCTAAATCTTTTTTTGACGGAATATTTTCAATACCTGTATTAATTCTTTTTCCTGTAACAGTATCAAATATTTCAGCATTTTTACCGTCACTTACTATTGAAAAAGGTATTTGATAAGATGTCAAAAATATTCTTGCTCCTGCAACAATCTCTTTTTCCCATGATGAAATTGATCCTGCAGGAGTTTTTAAAGCTGCTGCAAAAATGCCGTTAACTTTGATTAGAAGATCAAGACTTGCTTTAAAAACTTCTCCTTCGACTTCAAAATCAAAGCCTGAATCAACTTCTATATCATTTTTTGAAAAACCTTTTTCCTGCACAAGAAACTTTTCAACAGCCTGTCTGTTTTCTTCGGAACCTGTAAGAGGAATCTCTTTTCCTGTTATATAATCATTAATATATTCCATAAAACTATACCTTAATAAATATTGTTTATACCAGACTTTCGCCTGTCATTTCAGCAGGGATTTCAACTCCCATAAGCTTCAGGATTGTAGGCCCGATATCTCCGAGTTTGCCTTTTGATTTAAGTTTATTATTTTTTATATCATCTACAAGAATAAGATTTACCGGATTTGTTGTATGTGCTGTATATGGATTTTTATTTTCATCTTTCATTTTTTCCGAATTACCGTGATCAGCTGTTATTATGACAAACCCATTTTTTCCAAGAACAGCATCAATAACCGGCTTTATGTTTTTATCTACAGCTTCGCATGCTTTTACTGCTGCTTCAAAAACCCCTGTATGACCGACCATGTCCATATTTGCATAATTAAGTACGCAAAAATCGATTTCTTTTTGGCTATAAGCTTCAAGAAATTTTGTGCATACTTCATCAGCACTCATTTCAGGTAAAAGATCGTATGTTTCAACCTCTCTTGGAGATGGGACAAGAATTCTTTGCTCTCCTTTTAAAGGTTCTTCAGATCCTCCGTTAAAAAAATATGTCACATGTGCATATTTTTCAGTCTCTGCAATCCTCAGCTGGGAAATCCCCTGTGCTGAAACAGTTTCACCGAGATTATTTTTAAGCTTAACAGGAGGAAAAGCCACATCAAGTCCAAAACCTGCATCATAGGTAGTCATGCAGACATAGCCTGAAAGATTTATTTTTCTTTGTCTTTGGAAATGATCAAAATCTTTTGCTGTAAAGGCCTCGGTTATCTCCCTTGCCCTGTCTGCACGGAAATTAAAAAAAATTATTCCGTCATTATCTGAAACCGGAGAAAAACTCTTATTTATGAGTGAAGGCTCAATAAATTCATCTGTAATTTTATTTTCATAAAAATATTTTACAGCTTCGCAGGGATCATCAAATTTTTTGCCATGCCCTTTTGTGTAAAGATTGTATGCCTTTTCAACCCTGTCCCATCTTTTATCTCTGTCCATGGCATAAAACCTGCCGCACAAACTTCCTATGGAAACATTGTCAAGCTCTTTTATTTTATCCTCAAGATCGGCTACATACTTTTCACCGCTTTGGGGAGGAGTATCTCTTCCGTCGAGTATCGGGTGAATTATAATTTGTGCATTTTTTTCAATCCCCATTCCAATCAGGGCATCAAGATGTTTTAAACTGCTGTGTACGCACCCGTCGGACAAAAGACCTGTAATATGAATTTTGCCTTTGTTTTTTATTGTATTGTCAAAAAGTTTGTTTAACTTATCATTTTTAAAAAAACTTTTATCTTCGATCGACTTGTCTATTCTTAGAAGATCCTGGTAAACTATTCTTCCTGCACCGATATTCAGATGACCAACCTCGGAATTTCCCATAACACCTTCAGGAAGTCCTGCAGCCGTTCCTGAGCATTCAAGCTCTGCTGTTTGATAGTTTTTCAAATAATAATCAAGATGCGGAGTATCAGCAGCTATTACAGCATCTGTTTCCGGGTCACCGTTTCCTATTCCCCATCCGTCAAGAATCATCAGTAGACAAGGTCTAGTATTCCTCATAAACGTCCTCTCCTTCAGACCATAAATCATCATCTTCTTCATAATCTATTTGAGAACTTCTTTTCTCTATAAAATCTGTGCATATTTTTTCTGCATCCATCCATAAGCCCTCGAGATCATAAAATCTTCTTGTAGGTTCATAAAAAAGATGGATAATAACATCTCCGTAATCAAGAAGCACCCAGTCACCTTCTTTTTCACCTACAACACTTAGAAATTTTTTCCCTTTTTTGGAAAGCTGTCTTCTCACATACTCAGCTATTGCTCTGACCTGTCTTGTTGAACGTCCGCTTCCTATTATAAATACGTCTGCAACAGAAGTAAGTTTACTTACATCAAGTGCTGTTACAGCTTCTGTTTTTTTTTCAAGTACTGTTTCAATAAACGGCAAAGCTGATTCAGCTATTTCTCTGCTCATTTGTAAAGCCCTTTTTTTTCAATGTAGTCAGCCACTTTCTCATCTACCAATGAGTTTATACTTTTATTATTTTTTATAAACTCCCTTATGGAGGTTGACGAAATATCTTTTCCGTCTACCTCAATAAAACTGATATCCTTGTACTCAGGGTGTCCGAAAATATTATTCTCTTTTAAAAAATATCCCTGGTTTTCAAGATTTTTTCTGTTTATTTCAAATCCGGGCCTGTACACAACAGCCAGATTTGCGGTTTTTTTTATATCTTTGTATCTGTACCACTTATGAAACGAGTAAAAAGAATCTGATCCCATTATAAAATAAAGCTCGCCGGATTCTTTTTTATTAAGCTCTTCAAGAGTATCTATTGTGTATGAGCTCCCTTTTCTGACAATTTCAATATCTGAAACAGAAAAACTCTGATAACCTTCAAGAGCCTTTTCAAGCATTCTGATTCTGTGCTCAGAAGAAACAGGATCTTTAAAATCTTTATGCGGAGGAAGATAAACAGGAATAAAAACAATTTCATCCAGACAAAGCTGTTTAAGCGTTGCTTCTGCTGCATGAATATGCCCAATATGAACCGGGTTAAATGTTCCTCCGAAAATCCCTTTTTTAAAACTATTCCCTGATCTGTCCATCACCGAAAACAATAAACTTTCTTGATGTAAGCTCTTCAATTCCCATGGGACCGTAAGCATGAAGCTTATCTGTGCTTATTCCGATTTCAGCCCCAAGGCCGAGCTGGTTACCGTCATTAAATCTTGTTGAAGCATTAACCAAAACAGCAGAAGCATCTATTTCTCTTAAAAACCTTCTTGCCCTTGCATAATCCTTTGTAATAACCGACTCTGTATGTCCTGAGTTGTATTTATGAATATGATTTTTTGCATCTTCAAAAGAATCAACTACTTTTACTGCAAGTATAAGATCAAGAAACTCCTCACCCCAGTCCGAATCTTGAGCCGGAACAGCAAAAGGGAGAATTTTACATGTTTTTTCACAGCCCCTGATCTCAACACCTGCTTTTTTTAGTTTTGCTGCTGCAACAGGAAGAAATTCTTCACATATATCTTTGTGCACAAGAAGAGTCTCCATTGCATTGCAGACTCCGGGTCTGTGAACCTTTGAATTAAAAGCAATTTCTGCGCCTGTTTGAATATCTGCATATTTATCTGCATATACATGGCATACGCCTTTGTAATGCTTTAAAACCGGTATATTGGAGTTTTCTGTAACAAACCTTATAAGCCCTTCGCCGCCCCTTGGAATAAGAAGATCTATAAGCCCTTCCTGTTTTAAGAGGTAGTTTACAGCCTCTCTGTCTGTTACAGGAATTATCTGAACTGCATTTTTTTCTATACCTGCGCTTTCAAGCCCTTCCTGAACAGCTGCAGCAAGTGCTTTATTTGAATTAAACGCTTCTGCTCCGCCCCTTAAAATAACAGCATTTCCTGCTTTAAGACACAAAACAGCAGCATCAATTGTTACATTAGGCCTTGACTCATAAATCATTGAGATTACACCAAGGGGGATTCTCATCCTTCCGACTTCAAGACCGTTTGGTCTTTTTTTAAAAGAATCAATACTTCCCACAGGATCAGAAAGATCAATAACCTCACCTATTCCGGAAATCATCGAATTCATAACTTTATCACTTAAAGTCAGCCTGTCTATAATAGCATCGGAAAGACCTTTTTGTTTTCCTGCTTTTACATCTTTTTCATTTTCCTGCTGTATTTGTTTATAATTTTTTTCAAGACTTTTTCTGATGGATTCCAGTGCTGAATTTTTTTCATCAGAAGAAAGGAGTGCTGTTTTTTCAGAAGCTTTTTTTGCTTTTAATGCTATCTCTCTGATAAGATTTTCCATATTTTACCCCACAAATTTTATAGGCAGATTTTCATTCAGGCCAGACAGAAACTTACAGTTAAACAGATCTGAAATTATGCAGGTGTTGATGTTACAACAAGATTATCCCTGTGTATAACCTCGTCATAAGGCTTATATCCCAGAGCTGTTTTTATTTCGCATGTATGCCTTCCTGATATTTTTCTTATATCAGCTGAAGAATAATTAACAAGCCCTGTTCCGATTTCCACACCTGATTTATCTAAAATTTTTACAGCTTCACCCATCTGGAACTCATCATCCACTCTTGTAATTCCTGTAGCAAGAAGGCTTTTTCCTTTTTGTATCAAAGCTTTTCCTGCTCCGTCATCTACAACAAGAGCACCTTTAACCTTAATATTAAACGCAAGCCATGATTTTCTGCTTTTTATTTTTTCACCCAAAGGAACAAAAAAAGTAGCCTTAGCTTTTAAAGAAAAAATATCATCTATAATAGAGGGCTCAAGTCCGCATGCAATTATCATTGGAATTCCGTAAAGCATAACTTTGGACGCAGCATTAATTTTAGATTTCATGCCTCCTGTACCCAAAGCTCCGGGCAGCTCGCCTGCAGTTTCTTCTATCTCTTTTGTAATGGAATTTATAATTTCTATATGTTTTGCATCATTAAACTGCCTGGGATCTTTTGTATATACCCCGTCAATATCTGTAAGATTAATCAGAAGATCTGCATCCATAAGCATGGCTGTCATGGCAGAAAGATTATCATTATCTCCAAAAGCAATCTCTTCCACAGAGACTGTATCGTTTTCATTAATTACAGGTATTATTTTATAGGATAATAAAGTATTAAGAGTATTTCTGGCATTAAGATATCTGTTTCTCTGTCCGAGATCATCTGCAGTAAGAAGAAGCTGACTTACAATTCTGCCGTAAACAGAAAAGGCTTTATCATATTCCATTATAAGTCTTGTCTGACCTACTGCAGCAACTGCCTGTCTTTCTCTGATCGCAACAGGTCTTTTTTTAAGACCCATTTTTTTAAGACCTGCAGCCATTGCTCCGGAAGATACAAGAATAACTTCCCTTCCTGACTCAAGAAGTCTGTTAACCTGTCTTGAAACAGAAGATATTACATCTGTGTTCAGACCGTTTTCACCGGTAAGAACATTACTGCCTATTTTTATAACTATTCTTTTTGAATTTAATATATATTCTTTATGACTGGTCATCTTCATTTAATATCCGGCCGAGAAATTTTACAAGCTCGTCACAGCCTTTTCCTGTTGCTGCAGATATTTTAAATATATTACCTTTTTCAAACTTTTGAATAAACTGATCTGCTTTTACAGATGAATCTGTAAGGTCAGTCTTGTTTAAAACAATAATCTGTTTTTTTTGGGCAAGTTCAGGATTATACATTTTCAGTTCATTGTTCACACAATGATACTGTTCAAGAGGATCGTCTTCATTTATCAATGAACAGTCAACCAGATGTATGAGAAATCTTGATCTTTCTACATGCTTTAAAAATTTATGACCAAGTCCGGTCCCCTTGTGCGCCCCTTCTATCAGGCCGGGAATATCTGCTGCCACAAAAGGTTCTCCAAATCCCGGGTCAACCACTCCAATATTTGGAACAAGTGTAGTAAAAGGGTAATCAGCAATTTTAGGTTTTGCTGCAGAAATTCTGCTTATAAGTGTAGATTTTCCTGCATTGGGAAGACCTATTATACCGATATCGGCAAGAATTTTCAGCTGAAGAAAAAGATTAAAATCGATTCCTTTTTCTCCGGGCTGAGCAAACCGGGGTGCCCGGTTTGTAGATGTAGTAAAGAACTTGTTCCCTTTGCCTCCTCTGCCGCCTTCTGCAACAGTAAAGGAATCATTTTCCAGAGAAAAATCATGGATCAGTTCATCAGTATCTGCATTAAAAACAAGAGTACCCGGCGGAACTTCAAGGGTTACATCTTCTCCCTTGCGGCCGCTTCTTAAGCTGCCTTCGCCGGGTTTTCCGTTTTCTGCATTTATTGAAGTATTGTATCTGAATCTGTATAAGGTTCTTCTGTTTTCAGAAGCCTGAATAATAACACTGCCGCCTCTGCCGCCGTTGCCTCCGTCAGGACCTCCCCTGGGAATATACTTCTCCCTGCGGAAACTTACACAACCAGCTCCCCCGTTTCCTGATCTGATTTTAACCCAGGCTTCATCTACAAATTTCACGCAGAAACTACACTTACTTTTTTACGGCTTTTACCCATTCTTTCATAAACTACTACTCCGCCGGCTTTTGCAAAAAGGGTATAATCTCTTCCCATTCCGACATTATCTCCGGGATAAATTTTTGTGCCGAGCTGTTTTACTAATATATTTCCGGCTAGAACTTTCTGTCCACCGTATTTTTTTACGCCTCTGCGCTGACCAGCACTGTCTCTTCCGTTTCTGGTACTACCGCCCGCCTTCTTATGAGCCATTTTTCACCTCTTGCATTTAAGAAATTATGCTTCAATCTGCTTAATTTTGATTGCTGTAAAATGCTGCTTATGTCCCTGTTTTTTTCTGTAGCCTTTTCTTCTTTTATACTTGAAAATAACTACTTTTTTCAGTCTGCCCTGTTCAACGATCTCTGCTTTAACTGCAGCTCCGTCGACTTTTGGCTGGCCGATATTGACATTTTCACCATCTGAATACAAAAGAACGTCGTTTAGAACAACTTCTTCGCCAACTTCTCCGGAGAGTTTCTCTACTTTAAGAACTTCTCCCTCTTCTACTCTGTATTGTTTTCCGCCGGTTGCCACCACTGCATACATGGTATTTCTCCTTTATACAAATAAATCTGTAGTCTTTACAAAATCATATATTTTACATTCAAAACTACAATTGTCAAGTCAATTATCTTCATTATCATTAATTCCGGGAAGATAGATTTCTTCATCCCCGTTTTTGCCTTTTTTTTCTTTTTTAGTATGTGCTGAAAATATTATTTTACCATCTTTTTCAACTACATTCTCACTGTCAACCCAGGCAACTCCTGTTCTGCTTGCAATTTTGAGCCTGTAATCATGCTCCATCTCCTTTTTTCTTAACTTATACTGAAAAATAAGTCTCAAAACTCCAAGAATTGTAAGCCCGCCTATTATCCCCAGAATCATAAACTTTAAAACATCTGCAAACCCTTTTCCTGCATTTGATACTGCCTGTGCTATAAGTTCAAAATCATAAAATAAAACTGCACAAAGCCCTACTGCAAGAAGAAAAGTCAGAAATGGCACATGAAAAACAAAATTCATGAACTTTCTGAGCTTTGTTTCTCTTTCTTTTTTCAGCCCCTTATCTGAACCGGTCTTTTTATCAAAAAAAAGACTTTCAAAAGCAATGATAAAAATTCCGAACAAAAAAGTTATGCCTACCGGAACAAGAAAAGCAGTTAAAAAATAATTTTTCCAGGGAAATGATTTATCTACCACGCCAAATCGATCATAACCTACAGCTCCGATCTGATAAAGCCACGAAACCATGAAAATAATTATTTCAATTATAAAAATTAAAAATAAATATTTTTTAAATAATGACTTTAACTCCCTGCCTGAAAAAAGGGAAAAAAGACCTTTTTGCTTTTCTTTACCTGTATGATTTTTATTTTGCTCAATCATTATTTTTCTTTTCAATCATTACAAGCCTGAAGCCGAGATCATAGCTGCTTTTCTCCGGAGACAGAACAAAATCTCTGCCTGAAAATCTCAAATATTCAGGTTTACTGTAAAAGCTACCGCCTCTTATCACAACTTTTGTTTTGTTTCCATAAATTCTCTTGTTTTTTTTTCTTACTTTTGAGAAATACCTGGAATCACACCATTCCCATACATTTCCCAGCATATCATAAAGCCCTTTTTTATCGGAACTGAATTCACCTGCCGGTGAAGTATAAACAAAACCGTCTCTGCAGTCAGAAATTTTCCAGCCGCTGAATTTTTCCCTTGCAGTAATATCTGCTCCGTTTGCATAATCACAGATACCGGTTACGTCTTCCCGGGAATATACATCTCCGGACTCTGCGACCTTTGCTGCATACTCCCACTGATTCTCTGAAGGAAGTCTGAATTTATAATTTTCATATTTTGAGCTTAGCCATTTTGCAAATTCATATGCATCATAAAAAGATACATGAACTACAGGATGATTTTCACCCTGGTCAAAACCGGGATTTTTCCATGTAAGCTCTTTTTTTTCCCAATTACCCGTAAGATCGGAGTAAATAAGGGAGAAACCTTTTTTTTCAGCTGTTGTAACCCAGCCTGTTTCTTTTATAAATTTTGAAAAATCTTTTTTTCTTACTTCTGTTGCTGAAATTGCAAAGTCTTCTACTAAAATATTTTCTGAAGAATCTTTTCGGGAAAAACAGCCGTTTCTTATTTTAACAAAATTAATACCTGTTTCTTTTTCCCTGAAATAATCTTTCTCAAATCCTGCTTCAACTGCCGGAGTACAAGATTTTGCTTCTTTATCAGTGACTATTTTATAAGTTAATCTGCTGTATACTAAAATAATCAAAATTATAAGAACTGCAGCAGAAATATACTTTTTTTTATTTTTTATATATCTCATTTTTCCAAAAAATAAGGCCGGAGATGACTCCGGCCTTAAAAAAATAATATTTTATGTTTATTTATTTTCTTTCAGCATATTCTGAATAAGCCATGGCAACTGTTCTGTAAACAATATGAGCCATTTTTGAATAAGGAAGATATGCAAAAAGATGAAACACAGCTACAAGATGAATAAAATAGAAACTGTAGCAGAAAAATGCTGATTCTGCCAGACGTGCCATCTGAGTAAGCATACCAGTACCGCCGATTGTAAGAACTAGACCTAAAAGATACCAGTCTTTATAAGAACTTACCTGATCTTCTTTTTTATCAAGTCTTTGCTTTACCATTAAACCACCACCGATAAGAAGGGCTACACCTGAAACATTTGCAAGCCACTTTATCGGGTTAAGCTGACTGTAAGGAGTTGCTTCATGAAGAAAATATACTCCTACAAAAACAACCGATGTTACTATAAACAACCCTATAAAAGAGAAAAGAACCATCATATGAGCAGTTGAACGCTCTTTGTTCTCTCCGCATTCAGTAAACTGCTTGTGCTTTGCAATCTTTGGAACAACTCTTTTAAGAGCAAGAAGAAACTCTTTTACATCAACTTTATCTTTGGATGTCTTGCCTTCTGCAAGAGCATTCTGATGCATATCAGCAATAAAGTTCTTCAGTCCCATAGCAAACACAGCAACAACAAATATTGCCAGCGGAACAAAAACAAGATCCACAAACCAGCTGGATATAAAATTTGAAGCAGCTATAACATCAAGAGGGTTGCCGTCATGGGTATGATACCAGAGCTCTCCTCCAAAAATTCCTGCCATAAATTCACCACCAAACATTGTTACAAGAGCAAGCACTGCAAAAATAACTACCGGTACTGCTGTAAGCGGCCAGAATTTTTTAGGATCATTTACCATCTTACCGAGTGCTTTTGGCTTTGCATACTCTGTAATAGCTTTTGCACGAAGTGCGGAAAGAACATCACCCGGTTTTGCACCTCTGGGGCACAGTGTTGAGCAATCTCCGCAATTATGACAAAGCCATATATCACCATTGCCTATAAGCTTGTCTTTAAGACCCCAGGAAGCAGCAATCATCTCTTTTCTGGGGAATGGTTTATTTTCAGGTGCAATCGGACATGCAACAGAGCATGTTGCACACTGAAAACACTTTTTCAGGCTTTCGCCCCCAAGCCCAACCACATCATCTATAAACTGCAGATCAGGCTCCACCATATATTTTTCAGTCATTTTCTAACCTCCTTAGAAAATTTAATTACAACAGCAAAAACAATCCGAACTAGAAGCCCTTGAATGGGTTTGGACCTAGCGATTCAATTTTTTCCACAAATCCGTTTATCATATCAGGCACATTATCATAGTCATCAATGGCCACTTCAAACTGCTCAACTCTTTCATTTTCCAGTCCCAGACTGTCAAGAGTCTCACCCATTTTAGAAGTACGTATATCCATAAGCTCACTACCTTTAACAAAGTGACACTGATAATCATCACCATGCTTGCACCCAAGCATAAAAACACCGTCCATGCCCTGGGACATAGCATCTTTAATCCAGATAACATTTACTGAGCCAAGACACCTTACAGGGATTATACGTACATCTGCATGAATATTCTGCCTGTGCAGAGCAGCCATATCAAGAGCAGGATAGGCATCATTTTCACATACAAGACCTAAAATTCTAAGAGGCGGCTCATCAAAATCCCAGTCTGATGGAACCCAAACAGACTTAATCATGGAGCCTACACTGTCGATATTGTAATCTGCAAATCCGATTATTCTTTCAGGACATGCTCCCATGCAAGTACCGCATCTGCGGCAGCGTGTAGGATTAGGCTTAGGTGTACCTTTTGAATCATCATCAAGTGCGCCAAAAGGACATTCTTCTGTACAACGCTTACACTGAGTACAACGCTGAAAAAAGAAATCAGGGTAAGTCATATCACCGGATCTTGGATGTACTGCAACACCCCTTCCGGATGATTCAATCGCCTGAATAGCTTTAAGAGCTGCACCGCGGGCATCTTCAACTGATTCTTCTATTGTCATTCCTCGTCTTACAGCACCTGCTGCATAAACGCCTGTTCTCTGTGTTTCATAAGGAAAGCATATAAAATTTGAATCTGCATATCCGTCAAATATATCATTATCTCTGAATCCGGGCCCCTGTCTGTAGGCAAGGTTAACAACTGCATCATCATATGTTGCAGGCACCATACCTGAAGCAAGAACTACCATATCAGCTTTTATTGTAACATCGTTTCCAAGTAGTGTCCCGCTTGCTGAAACCGCAAGATTACCACCATCTTCCTTAACTTCGTTCACAGCACCTTTTGTAAGGAAAATCCCTGTATCCTGCTGAACTTCCTTGTAGAAATCCTCCATAAGCCCCGGAGTTCTCATGTGCTGATAAACAACATAAGCCTTGCCATCGGAGTAATCATCTCTTACATACTTTGCCTGCTTAAGAGCAACCATACTTGTTACAGAACCGGTATAATCAAAATCTGAATCATCCTCATCTTTACCCGGGCTCTGAACAAAAACTACATTCTTCGCAGGTTTTCCGTCAGAAGGTCTTAGTATTTTACCTTTAGCAGCAAGTTCTTCAAACTCATGATTTGTAACAACATCTTTACTGTCAACACCAAGATGAGCAAATTTTTCCTTATCAAGCTCAGCCGGTCTCCATCCTGCAGCAAGAACTACACCTGCAAAAGGCTCGCCATTTGGATCGAATGTAAGAACGTCTGCACGTCCTTCATTGATTTTGTCATATATCTCTCTTAACTGATCAACATCAAGAGGATTACCTTTTTCATCGTAACGCTGCTCTTCGGGAACTGCCTGGGGAACATCAAACTCAATTTCTTCACCAGGTTTTTTGAATGTTACTACAAATTCACCGGGCTGACCTGCAATACGAGCTACTAGAGTAGATGTTCTAATATCAATTTTAGAATTATTTTCAGCTTTCTGAATAAGAGTATCTACCACAGGATCAACAAGACCTCTTGTATAGTCTCCCATCGGGATCTGCTTTCTCATTTTAGCAGCATAACCACCGATCTTTTCCTCTTTTTCAACAACAGTTACATCATAACCTGCTTCAGCTGCTTCGATTGCAGAAGTAAGACCTGTGACACCGGCACCTATAACAAGGATATTGCGGTTAAAAGTCTCAGGTTTATAAGGTTCAGGAAGCTCTATCTTCTCAAGTCTTGCAAGACCCATTCTAATATAGTCTGCAGCAGCCATCTGAATATTATCTACAAAATATTCATCTGCAAGCTCTTCTTCTGTTTTTGGTGCAGGAAACTGTTCTCTTGAACAAGACCATGCAATACCTTCTCTTAAACTTACTCTGTCAACAAGACATCCTTCAAAACGGAAAATATCAAAATTAACCCGCTTTGAACAAGCTGCTATTGAAAGAGCATTAACTCCGCTTTCTGTTTCCTTTTTCAGGAAATCAACACCATCATCACTGCATAGACAAGGATGCGTTTTGCAGTCCTGACCATTTTCTCCGGCCACTTCTACAAGATTGTCTATGTTCAGAGTGTCTCCGATTCCGCACCCTGTACAAATATATGTGCAATACTTTTTATCCATTTTTTAAGCTCCCCCCTAAGATCTCTTAACGGTTTGAATAGCTTTAAGAGCCATACCGGTAGCATTCTGGTTGCTTGAAACAACATCAAGAGGCTTGTTTGCACAACCGACAGCAAACATCCCGCCTTTATCAAAATCGTTTTGAATGAAACCGTATTCAGAAATTTTGAGATCTGCTTTCGGCTTTTCCTTTGCAGCAGTCGGCTGCATGCCTGTAGCAAGAACCGCCATATCAACTTTCTGACGAATCTTTTCTCCTGAAACAGCATCTTCTGCTACTACTGTAATATTGCCGCTGTCATCTTCATCAACTTCAGCAACCTTGCCTTTTACAAAAAAGATGTTTTCATCTTCTTTTAATGCTTTATAAAATTTTTCGTAACGATACCCCGGAGCTCTCATATCTATATAGTAAATATAAATTTTTGCATCCGGATACTGAGAACGGATATAATTTGCGTGCTTAAGAGATGCCATGCAGCAAATATATGAACAATACGGAAGATGATTTTCATCTCTTGAGCCTGCACACTGAACAAAAGCAACACTTTCCGGTTCTTTGTCATCAGAAGGCCTTACAATTTTTCCTTTTGTAGGTCCGTTTGGTGCAGCAAGGCGTTCAACCATCATATTTGTAACAATGTTCGGGTATCTGCCGAATCCGAGATTGTCTATTTTTGATGCGTCATAAGGCTCCCATCCAGTAGCCCAGACAACGGAACCGACATTAAGACTGAAAGTTTTTGCTTCCATATCAAGATCTACAGCATCATACTTGCATGCCTCTTTGCATTTTTGTGCATCTTCTGTACCTATAATAACAGGGTCTATGACATATCTCTGAGGATAAGCCATTTCGTGGGGAAGGTAAGCTGCTTTGGTTTTGTCCATACCGAAATTATACTCATTATCAATTTCGGTTTCACAAACCTTTGCACATTCTCCGCAGCATGTACATTTTGAAGTTACATACCTTGGGTTTGTTTTAATTTTTACTTCATAACTACCTGCAGAACCGCTTACTTTTTCAACCTCTGACATGGTCAAAGTTTTAACACGCGGATTGTCTTTAATTCTGCGGTAATTGATCTCAAGTCCGCATGTAGGCGGACAAAGCTTGGGAAAATACTGGTTCAACTGAGACACCCTACCTCCAAGGGAGGGGGATTTCTCAACAATATAAACCTCGTAACCGACTTCTGCTGCTTCAAGAGCGGTGGTAAGACCACTTATTCCGCCACCTACTACAAGAATGCTGCCGCCGGCAGGGGCTGTAGTTTCAACACTCATGCTACTCCTCCTGGATTAAAGTTTTAAACCTTTTAGATCATCAATCCTTCCTTGCATACATTGCCTCTCGCATTATGCTCATATTTTCAAACACTTTAACTATATCCAAAAATAAAAGCATATCTGCTGATATTAATAAAAACCTCCAGACTCAAAAATCTGAATCTGGAGGTATTATTTAATCGGGCATTTTCATACCACAGTCATTTCCTTTTTACTGCATTGGAATGATTCTGTGATAAGGAACTTTCTTCATTGTCCACTCATTAGCTTTCTTATCGAAAGAAGAGTTAACAAAACAGAACCAGTTTTCATCGTCCTGGTAGTTATGATCTGTTCTGTAGTAGAAGCCAGGATATCTTGTTTCTTTACGGAACATGATGTGACGGGTGTGAGCTTCAACAGTATAAATTCTGTGGAAGATCTCCCAGCATCTCATAAGTTCGTGAAGGTCTCCGGCTGCCAGATATTCACAGTCTTCCTTCATAACAGCAAACAGATCCATAAGATGCTCAAGTGCCTGCTGGTTTGTCTGATAGTATGTAGCAATACCGCCGCCGTACTCATTTGTAGCCTTCATAAGACGCATTGTCATACCTGCAGGCTTACAGTATTTAGGGTTAACGTCAGCGTCAGTTGAATAATCTTTGTTTTCAAACCATGTCTTAACAGGCTTCCAAACCATATCTGCTGCTTCCTGTGCATTCAATTCAGGTTCAGGCTTGAAATCAGGATGGTCTTTTACCCAGCGAACCATCTGCTTAGCATTGATTCTACCTTCTGCATGTGAACCGGAAGAGAACTTATGTCCTGAAGCAGCAATACCGTCAGCTGCTGTAAAAAGTCCTTTTACAGTTGTCATCTGAGAGTAAACCTTGCCGTTATCGCCCCACTTGTAATCATCTGGTACCCAGTCCTGATCCGGCCCTGATACCCAGATACCGCAGCATCCTGAGTGAGATCCCAGAAGGTATGGCTCTGTAGGCATAATTTCTGATCTTTTCTTCTCAGGCTCTGTGTCTGTTGCAAGCCAAAGGTTTGCCTGGCCGCAAGTCATATCAAGGAAATCTTCCCAGGCTTCAGCTTCAAGATGCTTAAGCTCTTTTTTATCCATTGTCTCACCAAGCTTCTGAAGAGCTTCAGGAGTAGTCATTGTAATCGGACCGCGTCCTGCTTTCATTTCGAAAAGCATAAGGTGGTTACGAAGACATGTTGGAGGAATTGCGCCTGTTCCGTAAGGAGCATAGTTTGCAAGCTCGTCTTTTGCGCTCTGAGCTGCTGCGTAGTTTTCACCAAGAGAGTTTTCAAGATGAGCTTTGAAAAGAAGGAACCATGCACCAACTGGTCCGTATCCATCTTTGAAACGAGCCGGTGTGAAACGGTTTTCCATCATTGAAAGTTCTGCACCTGCTCTTAGAGCCATTGTGTATGTAGAACCAGCGTTCCATACAGGATACCATGCACGGCCTTTACCTTCACCAACTGAACGTGGCTGGTAAATGTTTACAGCACCACCGCATGCAACCATCATTGCGTTTGTTTTGAAGTAATGTACTTCGTTTTCACGTACTGAAAAACCTACAGCACCTGAAATACGGTTTTCTTCGTTCTTGTCGTTAAGAAGCTCAACAATGAAAATTCTTTCCATGATATTATCTTCGCCAAGAGCTTTTTTAGCTGCTTCAGCAACGATTCTCTTGTAAGATTCACCGTTGATCATGATCTGCCATTTACCTGTACGAACAGGCTTGGCGCCGTCTTTAAGCTGACCTAATTTAAGGCCCTGCTTACCGTTTAGGTTTTTATTGTTATCATCTTTTTTCCAGATTGGAAGTCCCCACTCTTCGAAAAGATGTACAGAATCGTCAACGTGGCGTCCAAGGTTGAAGATAAGGTCTTCACGAACAATACCAAGAAGGTCGTTACGTACCATACGTACATAATCGTCAACTGTATTGTCGCCAATATAAGTGTTGATAGCTGAAAGCCCCTGTGCAACAGCACCTGATCTTTCCATTGCAGCTTTATCAACAAGAAGAATTTTCATATCATCGTCAGCCCACTTCTTAATTTCAAAGGCTGTACCGCATGCTGCCATACCGCCGCCAACGATAAGAATATCTACGTCATGCTCTTTAATTTCAGGGGTTTCTGTACACTTAAGTTCACCCGCTGCTTTATTTGGTAATGCCATCTATTTCCTCCTAAGATGTTAAGGATATTTTTGATTTAATTTCTATCCAATAAATAAAAGATCTTTATACTACTGCTTCCATACAGGAGTTTCTATCGGCTCAAGAAGAGTTTTTCCTGTTTCGGTAGCAAGAATATCATCTTCAAGATTTTCTCCCTTAAGATCTTCATATGCGTTTGCACTTCCTTCAGAAGTTGTTCTGATAGGAAACTTAAAACGCTTAACATTACCGTTACGGAATTTACATGTCCACATGATGTCTTCAGTACCCATCATAGGAACAAGATCTGACCCCATAGGAACAAAGTCAGAATAACCACGAACACCGATAGCCTGGTTTGGGCATATTTTGATGCATGAGAAACATTCCCAGCATGCATCCGGCTCCTGGTTGTAAGCTTTCATTTCATTCGGGTCAAGAACCATAAGGTCGTTGGGGCAAATATACATACATGCTGTCTTATCGCCGCCTTTACACCCGTCGCATTTTTCTGCAATTACAAAACTTGGCATTTACAATACCTCCATTCATTAACGTTATATATAAACAATTTACCCTATACCAACAATGCAGATGCATTGTTTTATTCAATAAGGTTTATTTCCTGAGCCAGCTGCCTTTAAAGCCGGCATATACTCTTTTGCAAAAATTTAGTTAAATATTAAAACTTTAAGATATCTCTGTACAAATAATTTGCGACGTTAACACCACCCTTGGGGGTTGTCAAGTGCTTTTTAAAAGGGGTTCAGGCAAAATTGAAAGTGTCCTTATATATAGCTGTTTGAACCTTTACAAAATACTGTATATTGAAAGGATCACCCCTAACTGAATCCTGATTAGCATACCTTAACACCTGTCTTTAAAGAAAACTTTTTTTCGCAATTTTTTGTTGCACGATATCTCTTTTTGATATATTTTAATTTGGTTAAAATTTTTATTTTGTAACATATAAATAAAAATTTAAAAAAATTTTACGTACAAAACCTTAAAGAAAGCAGGAACTTATGTCTTCCATAGATCCTATAAGTAAAACAGATGACCTTGTTTTCAGATGCGGAACAGATCTTCCGTGCTTTAACTTGTGCTGCAGAGGTCTCAACCAGACTATAACAGGATATGATATTCTTAAAATCAGCAGATTTAAAAATATTACTACACAGAAATTTCTTGTGGCATATTCTTTTTCATACACAGGCAAACAAACCGGAATGCCGGTTGTTTCACTTTTTGAACAGCCTGAAAAAGATAATTCATGCATTTTTCTTGATGACTCAGGATGCAGTGTTTACAAAGCAAGACCACTTGCATGCAGACTCTATCCTGCAGCCAGAGGAATAAGTAAAGACAAAAGAACAGGTAAACTAAAAGAACATTTTGCAATAATAAGTGAAGATCATTGCGAGGGCTTCGGCCTGGGATCCTCTATGACTATTGCTCAATGGATTGAAGATCAGGGCGCACAAGACTATATTGAAGCAAACGACTTATTTATGCAGCTTGTTCTTGATCTTGGAGAAAAAGGAATCAAGCCCGACAAAGATCAGAAAGAATTAATTCTTACAGGATGCTACAACCTCGATCTTTTCCTTGAACAAATTATATCAGGCTCCATAGATAACACTGGGATGCCTGACCTTGAAGAACTTAAAAACAACGAATTACTATTATTCAAAACTGGAGTACAATGGACAAGAGATCAGCTCCTGAAAACCTGAAGAACAAATCAGCACTTGTTCTCGGAGGTATCAAAGGAATAGGAAGGCAAATTGCTGCAGATCTTTTAAGCCAGGGGTGTTCTGTGGCTGTTTCCTATTTTGACTGGACAGAAGAACTTGAAAATTTAAAAAACATACTCAATGAAACAAACGGCTTTTACTCTCTTCACAATATTGACCTCAGAAATACTGATGAAATCCCCTCATTCATAGAAGATGTGATAAAAAAACATAAAAAAATTGATATACTGATAAACAATATTGAACGAGGGGGTATGCCTGTAGTTCACGGAGAATACACTTCTCAGCAGTGGGATCTTGAACAGGAAACCACTTTAAGAGCAAAGCATTTTATTTTCAACTCTGTATTCCCTCAAATGAAAAAGCTTAAGGAAGGATGCATAATAAACATATCTTCAATTGCCGGAATCACAGGAAGAAGCGGGCCTGCTGGCCTGATTTTCAACGACGGATATGCCGCTGCAAACAGGGGAATATCATCTTTTACTGAAACCTGGGCAAAAATGGGCGCACCGAATATAAGGGTAAACGAGCTTATGCTCGGCTTCATAGAAACCAGACACGGGCCCGGAACAAGAGGATGGAACCTTCTTACACCTAAACAGCAGCAGAGCATAATTGATCATACCCTGTGCAAAACAACCGGGAAAATATCTGATGTTATAAAAGCAGTTAATTTTTTTATAAAAGACGCTCCTTTTGCAACAGGAAGCGTATTACGGATTGACGGGGGATACGTTCTTGGCTCAGACCCTGTCCCTCACATGCCGGAAGGTGTCGAATAAACTGACAATTAAGACAGTAACCGACTTGGTAGTAAAATATTTTACCCGGCAACTGTTTATTTGAGTCTTATAAATTTTGAACCCCGGCCAAGAGCAAACAAACCTATCCAGTCGAATGCAAATTTGAGCATTGATTCATCATTTACCTTTATTTTCTGCTGAATATTTTTTTTAACCTTATATCTTTTGAGAAAAGAACTTTTAAAAACAAAATCCCTGAATTCATCAATATTATATGCTGCCATAAAAACCATTTTGCCTTTAGGGCCGTAAGGGCCCTCACCGCCCCAGACATCTGAATAGAAAAACTTTGCTATTTCACTCCACAAAAGAGTCATTTCGTTGGTAAGCTCAGCATCCTGATCTTTTTGCCACGATTTTAATGTATGCTCTCTTGGCTCAGACTGACCCTGACAAAAATCAGGAGGCCTGAAAAGATGAACCTGCTCTGCAATCTCTCCGTTTTCATCATACATAACTCCGTGTTCCACAGGAAAATTTCTGCAGGAATCAGGCCTGTGAGTATATACTGAACAGCCCTGATCAGTTAAAAAGGGACATGTTTGCTCTTTGTTGTCAGCCATGGATAGCATAACATCCGGAAAATAAGAGCCTTTCTGAAGAACGGCCTCAGTATAATCTTCTATAAAACTGCCCGATGTTATACCAAGCTTTGATCTGAGCATTACCACATCATGGGGATAAAGAAAAAGATTGAGATTTCTGCAGCACTTATTAAAACATGTTACTCCGGGATGACAGTCAAAACAGAAAACTTCATCATTTTTTACCTGTTTTCCCCTGCTGTGTATTTGATTCGATTCTTCAAAAATCTTCATATAAACCTATCTGCAACTATTCAATAATTGACCAAAAAACCAGAATTTCCTGTTCAGTTAACCCTTATTAAACTCAAATGCCGGACTAAAAACTGGCAGCTATCATTTCAGCTATTGAATATTTAAATTTAACATTAATATCTGTATTTTTTCTAAGCTCCATCTCAAGATAAGCAAGATCTCTGTATATATCTGTCCTGTCAAGCATGGGAACAGATTTCATTTCTGCAGAAAGTTCTTCAAACCTGTAACAACCAGGCCCCTCAACCCTCCCTTTTGGAGTATCAAAATAATGAGCCGTGCCGTGAAGTCTGCAGATCATAAGTCTGTACCCATATAAAAGACAAAATCCGTCTTTATTTACAGGACATAATATTCTTATATTTTCACCTGAATCCTCTGCTTCAGCAGTATATTCTGATATTTTGCGCGCCTTATCAACCACTTCAGCCCTTGCAGACTCATCAAGAGTATAAAGCCCTTCCATAAGGTAAAGATATTCAATTACTGTATGATGTTTAAAATGTGTGTAACAGCAGTTATCATTACACCCTTCACAAGTAAAGTTAAGAGCATCGGCTACTATGGAATAACGCTTTTGCATTTCTGCATATATATCCCTGAGTCTGGAAAAATAATAATCCTTGTCAGCTTTTGGTATTTTTATATCTTTAAAAATCAATAGATTCTCCTTATACAAGCGGGGACGGCATAAAAATTTTATTATAAAGATTTATTGCATATCTGTCTGTCATTGAAGCAATAAGATCACAAACAATTCTTTCAACATTATCCTCGCCGGATGAATAATCGGGCATTTCGAGCTTTGAAAGCTCTATCCTCAGCTCATCTTCATTTTTTATAAAATATTCATACAACTCTGACAAAATCTTTTTTGCCTTAACAAATTCCCTGTGTACCTCGGGAGACCTGTATACATTTTCATATAAAAAAGCTCTCAGATCGACCATTGTGCTGTAAACAGACTTTCCGATTTCAAGACAAAAACCGCTTCCCGAGTCATAGCTTGAATAAATAACATCTTTTATCATAGTTCTTGAACGCTCAGAATGTGAATCTCCAAGCACCTTATTGAATTCTGAAGGGATATTTTTCTTTGTAATAACACCGCTTCTTACTGCATCATCAAGGTCATGGTTTAAATATGCTATTATATCTGCTATACGAACAACCCTTCCTTCCACAGTTTTTGCAGCTTCACCCGGATCCCTTGGAATAATATCCCCAAAGCCTTTTGAATGTTTCAAAATACCGTCTCTGACCTCGTATGAAAGATTAAGACCGACACCACCGCGTTCCAGCCTGTCCACAACCCTTAAACTTTGAGCTGAATGGGAAAAATACCTTGAGTATATCTCTTTAAGCACAGTTTCACCTCCGTGCCCGAAAGGAGTATGGCCAAGGTCATGGCCAAGAGCTATAGCCTCTGTTAAATCTTCATTAAGATTAAGAGCCCTTGAAATAGTTCTTGCAACTTCAGAAACCTCAAGCGTATGAGTCAACCTTGTTCTGTAATGATCTCCCAGAGGAGAAAGAAAAACCTGGGTTTTATGCTTAAGCCTTCTGAAGGAATTTGAAAAAACAATCCTGTCCCTGTCCTGCTGAAACTGAGTCCTTATAGGACAGGCATCCTCAGGCTTTAAACGGCCCCTGGACTGGTAAATTTTACAGGCATAATCAGCCAGAAACCTTTCTTCATTTTGTTCACCGAATTTTCTTGGTGTCATAATATTTTACCACTGATAATTGACATTTTTTTATTTACCAATAACAATTATATAATATACCTGAATCAAAAAAGCCCAATTCAGGATATAAATTAAAAAAATTAATATTTTCACAGCCGGATAACATTGTAAAGGTAAAATAAATGAACTCTCACCACCTTATACTTGGCACAATGAAAGACTTTTTAACAGGTTCAGATATAGAGGACAATCATGATGAAAGGTACAGACAAAAAATTGCCAGAATTCTTATCAATGAAAAAGGCTACAAAAAAAGTGAAATAAAGAAAAACCTTACAATAGAACTTCCTGATAAAGACAAAAAATTTTACATATCTGTTGATTATACCATATATATTGACAAGAAACCTTTAATGATAGTCAAATACGGACCCGGCTCTATAATTACCAGGGAAAAACCTGCTATTGCATGTGCAAGACTTATAAACGAATTTGAAGTCCCCTTATGTGTTGTTACAAACGGAGAAGATGCAGAAACAATCGAGACTGCAACCGGAAAGATTCTTTCACAAGGACTTGATTTAATCCCTTCAAAACATGAACTTGCCGGGATTGAACCTTCAGAAAAAATATCACCTGAAAAAGCCTCAAAAGCAAAAATGATTCTTTTTGCCTTTGAAGTAAACGACAGATGTCCTTGCGACGATTCAATATGCAAACCTGAGCGAGATACGCCGGAAAAATTTTAGAACAAATTCAGAATTGAGCGGAAAAAAGATATGGACGAAAAATTTATGAAAGAAGCACTCCTGCAGGCAGAAAAAGCTTTAAATGAAAATGAATTTCCTGTGGGCTGTGTAATAACAATTGAAAATAAAATTATTGCCAGGGGAAGAAGGGAAAAGACAAAAGGAGACCACCCCGGAGAAACTGAGCATGCAGAAATAAATACAATTAAAAAACTGCATGATACTTTTCCTGAACTTCCAAAAGAAAAAATGACTGTTTATTCAACAATGGAACCCTGCCTTATGTGTTTTTCAGCAATAATGCTTTCAGGATTTGAAAAAGTAGTGTATGCGTATGAAGACGTAATGGGCGGGGGATGTAAAATAGACAAAAAAAATTTACCGGAATTTTATAAAAAAAGATTTCCTAAAATAAAACAAGGTGTTATGAGAGATAAAAGCCTCGAACTTTTTAAAAGTTTTTTTTCATCACCAAAAAACAAATACTGGAAAGACAGCCCGCTTTATAAATATACACTGAATTTATGAAAAAACACTTGAAATAAGAATAATAATAAGCTAAAAATATCCTCTATTTAAGAAAATAGTGGTTTTCAAACATAATTAAAAAGAAGGAGAAAAGAAATAGCTGTTAAAAAGACTGAACAAACAAGGATTAATGATCAGATTCAAGAAAATGAAGTCAGAGTAATCGACTCAGAAGGCAATCAGCTTGGAGTTCTGAAAATAAAAGATGCTTTAAACACTGCAGAGGAAGCAGGCCTTGACCTTGTTGAAGTTTCGCCTGGAGCAAATCCCCCTGTATGCAGAATAATGGACCACGGTCGCTATAAGTATCAGCAGACCAAGAAGAAGCAGGAGGCCAAGAAAAAACAGGCTGTTGTTCAGATTAAGGAGATCAAAGTAAGGCCAAAAACTGAAGAACATGATCTCAATACCAAGCTGAAACAGATCAGAAAGTTTCTTTCCCAGAATAATAAGGTAAAAGTAACTGTACGTTTCCGGGGAAGAGAAATTACTTTACCTGAAATGGCCAGGGACGTTCTGGCAAAAATAGCCGAGGAAACTGAAGATACAGCTGTTATTGAAACAAGGCCTAAATTTGAAGGCAGAACCATGATTATGATTCTGGCTCCTAATAAAAAAGAATAGTTATTTTTTTACAGTTGTAATCAAACAAAATTAAGCGTGAAAATCACAAGCCAATTTTCACGCTGTATTTTTTTGTTTAAAATATTAAATTAAGATATCCGGCATAGTATTTTTATCTTTAAAAGCTTTATGCTTAAACTCAAAAATCTATCGGCAATTTTAATTTTACATTTAAATCAAAGATTTTATACAGAAGTTTCAGTGCAAGGAGATATTTAAATGCCTAAAATGAAAACAAACCGCGGAGCGGCAAAAAGATTCAGCAGAACCGGCAGCGGGAAATTCAGAATACGCAGAGCTAATTCGAGCCACATTCTAACAAAAAAAGCTACTAAGCGTAAAAGAAAACTCCGCAGATCAAATATTGCGGATAAATCAAATGAAAAACAGTTAAGACAACTTCTTCCTTACAGATAATGTCAGCTGAGTAAAAGGAGAATTTAAAATGAGGATTAAAAGAGGTTTTAAAGCAAGAAGAAGAAGACAAAAAGTCTTTAAACTTGCAAAAGGCTTCAGAGGCGGCAGGAACAACCTTTATCGTACAGCTAAAAACGCTGTGGACAAGGCCCTGACCTATGCATACAGAGACAGACGTCAGAACAAAAGAAACTTCAGACGTTTATGGACTGTAAGAATTAATGCTGCGGCAAGAATAAACGGGCTGAATTACAGCAAGCTTATTCACGGACTGAAAAAATCAGAGATCGAACTGGACAGAAAAATACTTGCAGACCTTGCAATTTATGATCCTTCAGCTTTTTCAGCAGTTGCGCAGAAAGCACAGAGCAATCTCTAGAGTCAAAGATTATCCCGGCCTGAGCCGGGATTTTTACAAAACTGAGGCGGATAAAAGTGGAACCTGAAAGTATAGACGGAATAGAACAACAAGCCCTGGAAGCTGTTAAAGCGGCCAATTCTGAAGAAGAGCTCCAGGAAATCAGAACACAGTATTTAGGCCGCAAAGGACAAATCACACTTTTCTTAAGAAATATCCCTTCTCTGCCTGCTGAAGAAAGACCATCTGCAGGTAAAAAAGCAAACATTGCAAAAACAAAACTTGAAAAAGAGCTTAATAGTAAAATTGAAGCCATTGAAGCTTCAAAAGCTTCTGCGCCTGCTGATATTGATGTAACTCTGCCGGGAAGAAAACCTTATACAGGAACACTTCACCCTATTACAAAAATACAACAGGAAATCTGTTCTGTTTTCTTCAAACTCGGATTTAATATAGCTGAAGGACCAGAAATCGAAGCGGACTGGTACAACTTTGAAGCTCTTAATATACCAAAGCATCACCCTGCAAGAGATATGCAGGATACCTTTTATATATCGGACAATGTGGTACTGAGAACCCATACCTCACCGATACAGATAAGATACATGGAAACAACACAGCCGCCTATAAGCATTATTGCACCGGGCAAAGTTTACAGATGCGACTCAGATCTTACGCATACACCCATGTTCCATCAGATAGAAGGACTTCTTGTAGACAAAAACATCAGCTTCGGAGATCTGAAAGGTGTTCTTGAATCCTTTATACACAATCTTTTTGATAAGGATACAAGCCTTAGATTCAGACCGAGTTTTTTCCCCTTCACAGAACCAAGCGCTGAAGTAGATATTAAGTGCGTAATGTGCAGAGGAAAAGGCTGCCGCATATGTTCCGGCACGGGATGGCTTGAAGTGCTGGGCTCGGGCATGGTTCATCCTGCAGTTTTTGAAAATGTGGGATACGATACTGACAAATATTCCGGGTTTGCATTCGGAATGGGAGTTGAAAGGCTTGCAATGCTGAAATACGGAATTGACGACTTAAGAAAATTTTTTGAAAATGATTACCGCTTTCTGGAGCAGTTCTAGAAATGAAAATAAGCTTAAACTGGTTAAAAAAATACGTGGATTTCAAATCCTCACCTGAAGAACTTGCTGAATCACTTACAATGGCAGGACTTGAGGTTGAGTCGATAGAATATCCTTTTGAATATTTAAAAGATGTAATCACAGGAAAAATCGAAAAGATTACACCCCACCCTGATGCAGACAAATTAAGAATCTGTATGGTTAATACAGGCGGTGATGAAAATCTTCAGATTGTCTGCGGTGCCCCCAATGTTTATGAAGGAATGACAGGTCCTGTAGCTCTTCCGGGTACAGAACTTCCCGGAGGTCTTAAATTAAAAAAGAGTAAAATTCGCGGCATGGCTTCTTTTGGAATGCTTTGCAGCGCTAAAGAGCTCGACCTTACAGATGATTCCTCAGGAATAATGGATCTTGATAAAGAGATTAAACCGGGAACACCTCTTTTAGATGCTCTGGGACTTACAGATGCAGTTCTTGAAGTCGACCTTACTCCAAACAGGGCAGACTGCCTCAGTATGATTGGAGTAGCAAGAGAGGTTGCTGCAATAGAAAACTCAAATGCAAAATTACCTGATGCTGAAAAATACTCAGATAAAAAAAACAAAGGCAAAATAACAGATATTGCAGCTGTTGAAGTAAAAGACACAGATCTCTGCCCGAAATACTGCGCAAGGCTTATTGAAAATGTTCAGATAAAACCTTCACCATGGTATATTCAGCAAAGACTTTTAAGTGCAGGTTTAAGACCTCTCAACAATATAGTTGATATAACTAATTATATAATGCTTGAAACCGGACAGCCTCTTCACGCTTTCGATTTTAATGAGCTTGGCGGCTCTAAAATTGTAGTTCAAAGAGCTGGTGAAAATGAAAAATTTGTTACCCTGGACGGTAAAGAACGAACTCTTGATTCTGAAATGCTCATGATCTGTGATGCACAAAGAAAAGTTGCAGTTGCAGGAGTTATGGGCGGAGAAAACTCTGAGGTAACACAAAAAACCACATCTGTTCTTCTTGAAAGCGCATATTTTTACCCGCCTTCTGTAAGAAGAACAGCAAAAAAGATCGGACTTTCAACAGACGCAAGCCACAGATTCGAAAGAGGAATCGATACAGGTTCTGTAGAATATGCAATGAACCGGGCTGCAGAACTCATAGAAGAAGTCTCTGAAGGCAAAACCATTGAAGGCTATCTTGATTCACAAACAGAAGAATTCAAAAAAACTGTAATTACTTTTGATACAGATGCCTGCAATAAAAGACTCGGGATAGAACTTTCCCCGGAAGAGTCGGCATCATATCTTGAATCTGTGGGATTTAAAGTAGCAGACAAAACAGCAAATAAAACAGAAGTAAAGGTTCCCTCATACAGAGTTGATGTGGAAAGACCTGAAGACCTGAGTGAAGAGATTGCAAGAAGATTCGGATACAACAAAATCAAAACCACTTTTCCCGGGTCTGTTTCAGCAGAAGCTGAAAATGTTCCTGAGTTTGACCTTCGCCTGGAAATAAAAGATGCGTTGCAGTCACTTGGGTTCAACGAAGTTATAAACTACAGCTTCACAGGCCCTTCTCTTCTTGAAAAAACTCTTTTTGAAAGCAGTATAAAAGAAAATTCTGTTAAAATATTAAATCCTCTTTCCGAAGATCAGTCTTTAATGAGAACAGATCTTGTTCCGGAAATTCTTGGAAATATTGCAGACAATATTGCAAAACAGACTTTTAGTCTCAAACTTTTTGAAGTAGGACAGGTTTTTTTTCCGGATGCCGACAAAATAAACCTTTCTTCACAAAAAGAGATTATAAGTGCTGCCTGGACAGGAAGCAGAAGAAAATCTTCATGGGATGAAAAAAGCCCTGATACAGATTTTTTCGATATAAAAGGTGTGGCAGAAGCTTTTTTCGAAAAATTCAATATTACACCGGAATTTGTCAAATCTGAAACAGCTCCCTGCTATTCAAGACCAGGTGCTTCAGCAGATATTTTGATAAATAATAAAAAAGCAGGATTTATCTGTGAAATTCATCACACAGTAATAAAAAACCTTGATATAAATCAACCAGTATTTGTTTTTCAGACATATTTAAATGACATACTGAAAAACAAACAACTATCTTTTTTATCCGGAGAAATACCAAAATTTCCAGCTGTATCAAGAGATATCACAATAATAACACCGACTGAAACAGCCACCGGAGATATTATAAATTTTTTCAGCAGTCAGGATGAAAATCTTCTTGAATCTGTTGAACTTTTTGATGTTTACCAGGGCAAACCTATTGCTGAAAATGAAAAAAGTCTCTCATTCAGACTTACATACAGATCAAAT
This sequence comes from Thermodesulfobacteriota bacterium, assembly GCA_051744925.1. GTDB lineage: Bacteria > Desulfobacterota > Desulfobacteria > Desulfobacterales > JACKCP01 > JACKCP01. The sequence continues at coordinate 47,874 of JBNJDM010000002.1, forward strand.
ACTGACACCCTGAAGGACAAACAGATTAACAAAGTTCATGAAAAACTGACATCAAAACTATTGAAAAATTTCAATATTCGTTTTCCATAACAAGAATATTTTCTTGACTTCAGGCGTCAAAAAGCATATAAAACCTGTTTGATTGTAACAGTCTTAAATGACGCCTCCTTTGATAAAACGGGTCATAAAACCCGTTTTATTTTTTTATAAAGGCCTTTATCCGGAGATAAGATGGGAATGAACTCATCAAATGATAATAACAAATTACTTATAGAAAAAATATGTGAAATTTCTCAGTCCTTGTGCGAAGCAGAAGGTTTTGAGTTTGTCCACGCTGAATTTGCAGTTCAGGGAGGTCATAAAATTTTACGTATATATATTGATAAGGAAGGCGGGGTCAATATTAGTGACTGTGCCGACATAAGCAGAGAACTTAGTGATCTTCTGGATGTAAAAATTGATATTCCCGGCAAATATAATCTTGAGGTATCTTCACCAGGATTAAACAGACCGCTTGTAAAGCCTGATCATTTTGCAAAATTCAGAGGAGAAAAAGCACATATAAAAACTGTCGGGCCTCTTGAACCGGAATCAGACAGAAAAAAATTTAAAGGGGTTATCAGGAGCTCGGACAATGAATCGGTTGTGATTGAAATTGATCAGGGGGAAGTAACAATTCCGTTTGAAAAAATTCAGTCTGCAAGATTAAACCCTGATACCTGAATGGAGTAAATTATGGTCCTGAGTGATATAAAAAGAGTAATCGAACAAATCGGAAGAGACAAGAATATTCCGATGAGTATTCTTGTAAAAACCCTTGAAGAGGCTCTTGTCTCAGCTGCCAAAAAAAAACTCGGCCCCGACGTTGAGATAGAAGTCTCATATAATGAAAAAACAGGGGATATAGAAGTTTTCCAGTTTAAAGACGTTGTTGAGGAAGTAGAAGATCCTGAGCTTGAAATTCTTTTTGAAGAAGGAAGAGAACTTGATCCTGAGTGCGAATTAGGAGACAGCCTCGGAATAAAACTTGATACATCAAGTTTTGGAAGAATTGCTGCCCAGTCTGCCAAGCAGGTTATCATTCAAAAACTCAGAGATGCCGAAAGAAATGCAATTTATGATAACTTCATAGATCGCGAAGGTGAAATAATAAACGGCATTGTCCAAAGATTCGACAGAAATGATATAATAGTCAATCTTGGACAGGCTGAAGCATCACTTTCATCAAGGGAACAGATAGCAAACGAATCATACAGAAGAGGCGACAGAATCAGAGCCAATATAATGAAGGTTCTGCCTGAAAGCAGAGGACCTCAGATTCTTCTTACAAGAACGCATCCTGATTTTCTTATAAATCTTTTTAAAACAGAAGTTCCCGAAATCAGCGAAGGTGTTGTAAAGCTTCACTCAGCTGCAAGAGAACCAGGAATCCGTGCAAAAATAGCTGTTTCCTCTGCGGAATCGAATGTTGACCCTGTAGGTTCATGCGTTGGTGTTAAAGGCAACAGAGTTCAGACAGTAGTTCAGGAGCTCAAAGGCGAAAAAATTGATATTGTTTTATGGAATCCTGATCCTGCTAAATTTGTTTGTAATGCACTTGCACCTGCAGAAATAGCAAGGGTTATAATAGATGAAGACAATAAGTCCATGGAAGTTATAGTTCCTGATGAATTTTTATCTATAGCAATAGGAAAAAGCGGACAAAACGTAAGGCTTGCTGCAAGACTTACAGGATGGCATCTTGATGTAAAAAGCGAAGCTGCTTATTCACTTGCAATGAAAAACGGATACGACTCACTGATGGAGCTTCCGGGAATAGGCCTTGAAACTGCTGAGAAATTATATTCAGGAGGTTACAGTTCTCCTGAAGATCTTTTTGAAATTACACCCGAAGAATTATCTCAGCTGGCAAAAGTAAGCCCGGAAGATGCTGAAAATATAATTAAAGCAGCTAAAAACGAACTTGAAAAAACGTCCCGGGAAGAATCAGAAGATGATGAAACTGCAGAATATGATGATCAGGTATCAGATGAAGAAAATACACCTGATGAAACCGATGATTTTGAAGAAGATAAATAATTAGCCGGCTTTATTAACCGGAAAGAATATTTGACATTAAACAGCAATTTTTTTTAGTTAGAAACTATAATTTTTTCAGGTAACATAATAAATAAATTTTAAAGAGTTCTTTTGAAAGTTTTTAAGAGATTTAATACAGGCTGCATAAACCAAGATTTAATATCTGATATTTTAAACAGCTTTAAGCAAATAAATTTTTCCGAAGAATCAATACCTGGGGCGATAAAGGGGGATGGATGAAAATCAGAGTATATGAACTTGCCAAAGAATTAAACATGACCAATAAAGCCCTTATGGATAAAATCAAAAAAATGGGTGACATTGATGTAAGAAGCCACATGAGCTCTCTTGACTCCAGGTCTATAGAAACCATTAAAAAAAGATTACTCGGAAAAAAGGAAGAACCTGAACAAAAAAGGGTTAAACCTACAGTAATAAGAAGACGAAAAAAGAAATCAGATCAAAATCAGCAATATGAAACAGCTAGTGAGAATACAGATTCAGAAAAAACCGAAGCTGATGATAAAAAAGAAGAAGATGTAATTAACTCAAAAGATGAAAATAAAAAAGAAAATAAAAATATAAAAACAGAAGAAGCAGCTGAGAAAAATGCTGCACAACAGCCGGAAAAAACAGCTCAGACAGAACCGCCGGCTGAAGAAAAAGAAGAAAATATAACTATGCCTGAAAAAGAATCTGCTGAAAAAACAATTGAAAAAGAAGAAGCCCCTGCTGCAAAAGAAGCTCCTGCAAAAGCTAAAGAAAACAAGCCAAAAAAGAAAAAGAACAAAGGCGGAGCAAAAATAATTTACAAGCCTGAGCCAGCACCTGTTTCTGAAGAAAAACCTGAAGTAAAAGAAGAAACCAGGCAACCGGAAGCAGAAGAAAAAGTTGAAAAGTCTCCGGCAAAGAAAGCTGGTCAGAAGCAGGCCGAAAAGAAACCTGAAACAAAAGAACAAAAGTCTGAACCTGTTTCAGCTCAAGAAGATAATACAAAAGAAGAAATATTCAGTGATGTAGAACCCCCGGAAATATCACCCGAGGTCCTTACTGAAGATGAAAAGAAAGAAAGATCTGACAAGCTTAATAAAGGCAGAAATCAGAGCGAAGAGGCTAAAAAGCCTAAAAAGAAAAAGAGTAAATCCAAGAAAAAAGAGGTCGTGGAAGGAAATGAACTCTACGACAATGCAAATAAAAAAGGCAGACGTCCCAAAAAAGGCAGAAGAAAAGGACAGGAACAGGAAAAAGCGCCTCGTCAGAAAACACAGATAACTGTTCCAAAAGCAATAAAAAGAAGAGTTAAGGTTGATGACACAATAGTTCTTGCAGATCTTGCCAAAAGAATGGGCATCAAGGCAAACGAAATGATTGCCAAACTTATGAATCTCGGCGTAATGGCGACTGTTAACCAGACAATCGATTATGAAACTGCAGAACTTGTTGCAAGTGAATTCGGATTTGAGGTTGAAAAAGCTTCTTTTGAAGAAGAAACACTTATAAGCCTTCAGCATGAAACAGCAGAAGAGGGAGAAGACCTTCCCCGCCCTCCTGTTGTTACAGTGATGGGACATGTTGACCACGGTAAAACCTCGCTTCTCGATGTTATAAGAAAAACAGGGGTTGCAGAAGGTGAAGCCGGCGGAATTACCCAGCATATAGGCGCCTACATAGTCTCAATAAACAACGGCAGCATTGCCTTTCTTGATACTCCTGGCCATGAAGCTTTTACAGCAATGAGATCCAGGGGTGCACAGATAACAGACATAGTTATTCTTGTTGTAGCTGCAGATGACGGTGTTATGCCTCAGACAACAGAAGCTATCAACCATGCTAAAGCAGCAGGAGTTCCAATGGTTGTAGCTGTTAACAAAATAGACAAACCCGGTGCAGAACCTGATGTTATAAAAAGAGAACTCTCGGAACAGGATATTCTCCCTGAAGACTGGGGCGGAGACACAATCTTTGTAAATGTTTCAGCCAAAGAACAGACAGGAATTGAAGAACTCCTTGAAATGGTTCTTCTCCAGGCTGAAATACTAGACCTTAAAGCAGACCCCAAGAAATATGCAAAAGGATGTGTAATAGAAGCAAGACTTGATACAGGAAGAGGCCCTGTTGCATCCGTGCTTATTCAGGAAGGAACATTAAAACAGGGTGAAGCAATTGTTTGCGGAACTCATCATGGTAGAATCAGAGCCATGTTCAATGATACAGGTGCTAAAATCGAAGAAGCAGGGCCGAGTGTTCCTGTTGAGATTCTAGGTTTAAGCGGAGTTCCGGAAGCAGGTGATGAACTGCTTGCATTAAAAGATGAAAAAGATGCAAAACAGGTAGCAGAACACAGAGCAGCAAAGCAAAGATCAAAGGAACTTGCCAAATCTTCAAGAATGAGCCTTGAAGGTCTTTTTGAAAAAATTGATCTTAAATCAGTTAAAGAGCTTAACCTTATCTTGAAAGCAGATGTTCAGGGTTCAATCGAAGCACTAAAAGAGTCTCTTAACAAGCTTTCCACTGATGAGGTCAAAATCAAGGTTGTTCATGCAGCAACAGGAACTGTAAGTGAATCCGACGTAAGTCTTGCATCAGTTTCTGATGCGATCATACTCGGATTTAATGTAAGACCAGCTCCCAAAGTAAGGGATCTTGCTGAAGAAGAAAATATTGACATGAAATTTTATAATGTCATTTATGATGCAATAAAAGATATCCAGAATGCAATGCTTGGACTTATGGACTCAACCTATAAAGAGGTTGTTCTCGGCAGAGCTGAAGTAAGAGCAGTCTTTTCAGTTCCCAAGGCAGGAAAAATTGCAGGCTGTTTTGTAACAGACGGTAAAATGAGAAGAGGCAGAAAAACAAGAATTCTGCGTGACGGAATTATTCTTTTTGACGGCCAGATGGCATCACTGAAGCGCTACAAAGACGATGTAAGAGAAGTTGTAGACGGTTATGAATGTGGTATCGGGATTGAAAAGTTCAATGATATCAAAGAAGGCGATATAATTGAATGCTACATGATGGAAGAAATTAAACCCACAACACTGGGTTAAAAGGAGTTTACAATGAACAAGGATTATCCGCGTTCAGCCAGAATCGGAGTACAGATACAGGAAGTTATCTCTGAAATTCTGGTAAAAAAAACAAAAGATCCCAGGTTATCCGGTGTCAGCATAACTGATGTAAAAATGAGCGGCGACCTTACATGCGCGTATATATATTTTACAGTAAGCAGAGTTGAGAAAAAAAGTGCCAAAGATGCTGAAAAAGGTTTTCAAAGTGCTAAAGGTTTTTTCAAAAAAATGATAGGAAGTCAGCTTAAAATTAAATATACGCCTGAATTAAGGTTTTATTACGATACTGTTCTTGATTACGGAGAAAAGATAGATAATCTTGTAGAATCTCTGAACACAGATGAAAACAGCTCAGAAGATGGTGAAAAGAATTCTTAGAAACAGCAGCAAAGTTCTTATTACAAGCCATCTTCACCCTGACGGGGACGCACTGGGGTCAATGCTTGCGCTTGCACATGCCCTCGAAAAACAGGGAAAAGAAGTCTTTTTATACAATGAAAGCTGTATACCGAAAAACTTTACTTTCCTTCCCGGAATAGAAAAAATCCAAAGCAAAGTCCCTGATTATTCCGTATTTGACGCAGCCTGTATCTTAGACTGCAGTGAACTCAGCAGAACAGGTAAATGCAGAAAAATCCTAAAAAATATTCCGGAAATCATAAACATAGATCACCACACTACCAATACAGGCTTTGGAACCAGAACAATTATAGACACCAATGCATGTGCCACAGCAGAAATAATATACAGAATTATTCAGGATATGAATGTTGAAATCTGTGCTGATACTGCATATTGTATATATACAGGAATATTTACAGATACAGGCTCATTTAGATTTTCAAATACAAACAAAGATTCTTTTTCAATCTGCACAGAAATGGTTGAAAAAGGTGTTTTGCCACACAAAGTTGCAAGACATATTTACGGACGATATTCCCTTGGAAGAATCAAACTTATAAATCTTGTTCTTGAATCCATAGAACTTTCGGAAAACGGCAAAATAGCATTAATGGTTCTTACAAAAGAGATGTTTGAAAAAACCAATACTTCAGAAGAAGATGTATCAGATCTTATAAATTATGCAGAACATCTTGAGGATGTAAAAATTGCAGCCCTTATCAAGGAAAGCATTAATTCCTGCGGTGATTTACAGTACTACCACGTAAGCCTTAGATCTGACGGAACACAGGATGTTTCAAAAATAGCCTTCAGTTACGGCGGGGGCGGACATGAAAGCGCTGCCGGGTTTTCAAGCAGTCTACCATTTAAACAGTTAAAACAGGAAATGATGGCAATAGCCGATCGTATATAAGCCTTAAAATGACAGAATTAAACAAATCAGACGGAATGATTTTAATAAATAAACCTGTGGGAATCACTTCCAACAAAGCTTTAGGCAAGATAAAAAGACTTGCAGGCATAAAAAAAGCCGGTCATACAGGAACACTTGATCCTTTTGCTTCAGGGCTTCTCCCGGTATGTATAAACCGGGGAACCAAACTTGTCCGCTATCTTCTTCACAAAGAAAAAGAATATACAGGAGTTATTAAACTCGGAGCTGCAACAGATACCCTTGATAAAACAGGCACAATTATAAAAGAAACGGATATACCAGAACTTTCTTTTGAAACAATAGATCAGGCTGCAGAAAAATTCAGAGGCGAAATTCAGCAGATTCCCCCCTCTTTTTCCGCACTAAAGCATAATGGAGTTCCTTTGTACAAACTTGCAAGACAAGGGACTATGATAAAAAAAGATCCAAGAACAGTAAATATTTACGAACTTAAGATTGTTGATTTCACAAAAAACAGAATAAATATAAAAGTCAGATGCTCTGCAGGTACATACATAAGAACACTTGCATCCGATCTTGCAGAAGAACTTAACACAGCAGGTCACCTGGAATCACTTGAAAGAACCAAAAGCAGCAGTTTTGACATTAAAAACTCTGTAAATTTAGAAGAACTCGAAGATATCTGTAATTCAGGTAAAATTTCAGAATATATTATACCCCCTGAAAAAATAATAGATTTTATACCCGAATTTAAGGTTGACGAGACCCTTGTTCCGGTAATATTAAACGGTGGTAAAATTACGGTTTATGATTTAACAGAAAATATTTTTCCTGATGAGGTTCCGGTAAGAATAACATCATCAAATAATAAGCTTGTATCTATAGTCAGAAAAGAAGAAAATTCAGATTTTTTAAAATACGATGCGGTCTTTAATTGAAAATATTTTCAAGTTATTATATTAGTTAGGAATTGATCAAAATTAAAATTTTGTTCAGTAACAAATCAATGATTGGCCGAAAACTAGAATTTTTTGTTCAGTTCAAGGCAGATAAAAAATTTGACCGCAGGAATACTAGAGTATTTTGAGGATTAAATTTTTTATCTAACGTAGAAATGGGCAAAAAAAGCAGTTTTCGTTCAGCAACAAATCTGTTGTCTGCATACTTTCAGGAAAAGTTCCTGCGGTCTGAATGGAATATCGGATCGATAACAGCAGGCATTAATTTAATTATTCCAATAATAAAGGAGTCAGGAAGTGGTACTTGAAAAAGAAGACAAAAAAGAGGTAATCGACGGCTTTAAAAGACACGAGGGCGATACAGGCTCTCCCGAAGTTCAGATTGCAATACTGACAAACAGAATCATCTACCTTACTGATCATGTTAAGGTTCATTCAAAGGATCATCATTCAAGAAGAGGTCTTTTGACACTTGTTGGTAGAAGAAGAAGACTGCTTAACTATCTTAAAAAGAAAAATATTTCAAGATACAGATCTATAATCAGTGAACTAGGTCTTAAACGCTAGAAAACCTTTAAGGGCAGATTATTTCTGCCCTTTTTTATTAACAGAAATGAAGAAATTTCAACGCCCTCTTACAAGACTTCCGCGCAAATAATTTTTCGGTTTTCATTATGGCTAAACCGAAAAGCTGTTTTTGCGTAAGTCTGTACAGTAAGTTGAGATTTCTGATAAACGGAGATTTAAATGGAACAAATAGTAAAAACAGAAATTGAAGGAAAAGAACTTTCGATTTCAACAGGTAAAATCGCAAAGCAGACTTCTGGATCAGTAACCGTAAAATACGGTGAAACAATGGTTCTTGTTACTGCAGTAGCAAGCCCCGAAAAAAGAGACGACATAGACTTTCTTCCGCTTACAGTAGAGTACATGGAAAAAATATATGCCGCAGGAAGAATACCTGGCAACTATTTCAGAAGAGAAATGGGACGTCCCAGTGAAAAAGCAACTCTTACATGCAGACTTATAGACAGGCCTATACGCCCTCTTTTTGCAGACAACTACACAAATGAAACACAGATTATTGTAACTGTACTTTCAATGGACAAGGAAAATGATCCTGATATTCTTGCAATGATCGGTGCATCAGCAGCTCTTACAATTTCTGAAATACCTTTTGACGGTCCCATCGGAGCATTAAGAGTAGGCAGAGTAAACGGTAAATTTGTTTTCAACCCCACCATTGAACAGGTAAATGATCCTGAATGTGATACAAATATTGTTCTTACAGGTTCCAAAACCGGTATAACAATGGTTGAAGGCGGCGGAGATATAATAAGCGAAGCAGATGTTCTTGATGCAATATTCAAGGGGCATGACGCAATGCAGCCTATAATCAACATCCAGGAAGAATTAAGAGACCTCTGCGGCAAACCGAAAATGGAAGTTCCTGAAAAAACAATCAATCAGGAACTTTATAATGATATAAGATCTAATGCAGGGAACAGTATTAAGGCTGCTCTTCAGACAGAAGGCAAATTCGGCAGAAAGCATGCAGTTAAAGCTGTAAAGGAAAGAATAAAAGAGACTCTTTCTGAAAAATACGAAGAAGATGCTCATCTTATTAAAGCGTATTTTGACAAACTTACAAAAGAGATAAGCAGGGAGCTTGTACTAAAAGACAAAAAAAGGGTCGACGGCAGAGCTTTTGATGAAGTAAGACCTATTGCCTGCGAAACAAAATTTCTTCCAAGAACACACGGAAGCGGCCTTTTTACAAGGGGAGAAACTCAGGTTCTCGGTGTGCTCACACTCGGATCAGGCCAGGATGAACAAAGGGTTGAAACACTTAGCGGAGACGAATCAAAACCTTTCATGCTCCATTACAACTTCCCTCCTTTCTGCGTAGGAGAAGCAAGAAGATTCGCAGGACCGAGCAGAAGAGAATTCGGACACGGCGCACTTGCATACAGAGCAGTTGAAAAAATACTTCCTTCAAAAGAAGAATTTGAATACACAATCAGAATTGTTTCCGAAGTTATGGAATCAAACGGATCTTCTTCAATGGGTACTGTATGCGCTTCTACCCTTGCCCTTATGGACGGCGGTGTTCCGATTAAAGCTCCTGTATCAGGTATTGCAATGGGTCTTGTAAGCGATGGAGATGATGTTGAAATCCTTACTGACATCCTTGGAGACGAAGACCAGACAGGCGACATGGATTTCAAAGTTGCAGGAACAAGAGAAGGCATAACAGCCATTCAGATGGATATAAAAGTTAAGGAACTTTCAAGAAGCATTCTTGAAAAAGCACTTAATCAGGCAAAATCGGGAAGAATACATATTCTTGACAAAATGCTTGAATCGATTTCAGTTCCAAGAAACGATATTTCCCAGTATGCTCCGAAAATTACCACAATGAAGATCAAACAGGATAAAATTGCTTCGCTAATCGGACCATCAGGTAAAAATATCAGAGAAATCCAGGCAACTACAAATACAAACCTTGAAGTTACTGACGACGGTACAGTTAAAATTTCTGCAAATTCAAAAGAAGATTCTGATGCTGCAATTGCAAGGGTAAACGAAATATGCCTTGATCCTGAGATAGGTAAAATATATCCGGGTAAAGTTGCAAGAACAACCGATTTCGGCGCATTTGTAGATTTAAGTCCGGGAACTACAGGACTTCTTCATATTTCTGAACTTGCAAACCACAGGGTTGCCAAAGTTTCTGACGTTGTTAAGCCAGGCGATGAAATAAATGTAAAGGTTCTTGATATTACAAGAGACGGCAAAATTCAGCTGAGCTTAAAAGAAGCCGACCCTGAGCAGGCAGGCAAATCTGCAGATAAAGATGGCGACAAAAAAGGCGGCCGTGATAATAAAAAAGGCGGCTTTAATAAAAATGATAAATCTAATAACAAAAACAGATAATAATCTTTAAAATTTACTGCATCGGAAACATACCGGTGCAGTAAGAAAATTCTACTATTTATGAAATTATCAGGCGACTGCCGGACAATTAATCACAATCCCAAAACCAAAAGTAATTTTCTGGATGACGGCCAGAAAATTCACCAGACCACCCTTTCAAACAAAATGAAAATAATTACACATAAGATTCCTTATGTAAGATCTGTTACAATGGGTCTGTGGATAGACGTAGGTTCAAGGGATGAAGAAAAAACTGAACACGGCTTAGCTCATTTTATGGAACATATGCTTTTCAAGGGAACAAAAAAAAGATCAGCATATGAACTTGCAAAAGCTTTTGATGCAATAGGCGGAATATCAAACGCTTTTACATCTGTTGAAGCAACCTGTTATTTTGCCCAGGTAATGGACGAACATTTTGAGGATATGGCTGAAATTTTAAGCGATATTTACATAAACTCAGAATTTGATCCGGACGAAATAGAAAATGAAAAACCTGTTATTCTTCAGGAAATAGACATGTTTGATGAGTTCCCTGAAGATTATGCAATGGCCCTTCTCGACAAAAAAAGATGGAAGAACCATTCTCTTGGCCGCACAATTCTCGGCAGCCAGGAAACAATAATGAATCTTAGTTCTGATAATCTTAAAAACTTTTTTTCAAAACATTATACTCCTGAAAATACAACGATTGCGCTTGCAGGTAATATTGACCACGAGAAAGCTGTAAACGTTCTTGGAAAATATTTTGACGATTTGAAAAACAGATCAGGAATTAAAAATGAAAATATCAGAGTAAAACCCCAATCTCACAAAGGGCTTTGCTTTGAACAAAAAGGGGTGGAACAGTATCATATCTGTTTTGGTACACAGGGATACTCAAGAAAAGACAGCAGCAGATTTAAAGCTTCTCTTTTTACAACCATTCTTGGGGGAAATATGAGCTCCCGCCTTTTTCAGGAAATACGTGAAAAAAGGGGGCTTGCATATACTATTTATTCATTTTTCAATCAGTTCATGGATACCGGAATGCTTGGAGTTTATGCAGCTGTATCAAAGGAAAACCTTATCCCTGTTATAAAACTTATACAGAAGGAACTTCAGAAAATAAGGGATAAAAAACATTCCAACGGAGAAATTGAAGGGGCTAAAGCTTTTACAAAAGGAAACCTGATGCTTTCAATGGAAAGCACTGAAAATCTGATGATAAAACTTGCTCAAAACGAGGTTTTATACAAAAGATATATTCCGTTTGAAGAAACAATCTCAGAAGTTGAAAAAATAACATGGGATGATATTAGAGATATTGCAGACAGAATATGCACAGAAAATGATCTCACAGCTTCAATTCTCGGCCCTGAAGCAGAAAAAAAAGATGAACTAAAAAAAATACTGAATTTATAAAATGACTGAACTTAAAATAAAACTGCTTGATCCGGAAACTAACAAAGACATAACTCTTCCCTGCTATATGACTGAGGGTTCTTCAGGCATGGATATATCGGCCTGTGTAAAAAACAGTGAAGTTTTAAAACCTTTTGAAATAAAGCTTATACCTACAGGTTTTTCACTTGAAATTCCAAAAGGATTTGAAGCTCAGATAAGACCGAGATCAGGTCTTGCAGTAAAAAAAGGTGTTACTATAGTAAATTCTCCGGGTACAATAGATTCCGACTACAGAGGCGAAGTAAAAGTAGGCCTTATAAATCTTTCAGACAAAGATTATATTATAGAACGCGGAGCAAGAATTGCACAGATGGTTATTCAGAAAGTTGAAAAAGTAATTGTAAAAAAGGTGGATGCTATTGAAGATACAACAAGAAATCACGGCGGATTCGGACATACAGGTGTTTAGCCCGGATCTCAATGATAATCTTAGTTCAAGCAGAATATCTTTTTCAGTTCTTGCAAGCGGAAGCAGCGGTAACTGTGTTTTTGTAAGCAGCGGTTCAACAAATATTCTCTTTGATGCAGGCCTTTCAGGCAAAGAAATTGAAAAGAGAATGGCTGTTATAGGTAAAAATACCGCAGATATAAGTGCCATTGTAATATCCCACGAACATAACGATCACATAAAAGGCGCTGGAGTTCTTTCAAGAAGATACAACATTCCTGTTTACGGGACCCCAAAAACAATTGAACATTCCCAGTCTTGTGTAAAAAAACTTTATGAAACAAAGTTTTTTAATTCAGGCACACCTTTTTTTATTGATGAAGTAAGAATAAATCCTTTTTCCATTTCACACGATGCTGCAGATCCATGCGGATTTACAATAAAATCATCAGGATCAAAGCTTGGAATAGCAACAGATCTCGGAATATCTACACATCTTGTCAAAGCAAGACTTCAAAACTGCACCGGAATTATTCTTGAGGCAAACCATGATCCTGAACTTCTTGCTTCAGGACCTTATCCATGGCCTTTAAAGCAAAGAGTCAAGAGCAGATCAGGCCATCTTTCAAACCAGGAAGCAAGGGACCTTCTTGGTGAAATACTGAATAAAAACCTTAAAAATATAGTTCTCGGGCATCTGAGTATGGAAAACAACTGCCCTCATCTGGCCCTTGAAACAGTTTCACAGGCTATTAAAGAGTTCAGGTCAGAAATTGTAAATGCAGCACAGGATAAACCTACATCTCTTTTTTCTATATAACGCCTGATACAGGCCTTACTTTAAACAGGAAAACTGATGAAATCGATAAAATACCTCTACAGAGAAGGACGCGGGCCGTCAAGCAGCCATACAATGGCGCCGGCCAGAGCTGCTGCTTTATTTCTTGAATCAGCTAAAAAAGATTCTGTTTTCAAAGTAATACTTTACGGAAGTCTTGCATCTACCGGAAAAGGACACCTTACAGACGAAATAATAGAAAAGATTTTAACACCTGAAAAAACAGAAATAGTTTTCAGGCCGGATCAGATGTTATCAAAACATCCGAACTCCATGACATTTGAAGAATATTCCAAAGACCTTGAATTTATAAAAAGCAAAGATTTTTTTTCCACAGGAGGCGGCGCTCTTCAGGGAGAGGATGAGGGAGAAGATATATATCCTTTTAAAAATGCCACAGAGATTCTTACAAGATTAAGAACTACAGGAGAATCTTACTGGGAAATTGTTGAAAAATACGAAGGCCCGGAAATAATCGAATATCTTGATCATATCTGGTCTGTTATGAAAAATTCAATAGAAAACGGGCTTAAAAAAAGCGGAACTCTTCCAGGCGGACTGGGACTTCCAAGAAAAGCAGGATCTTTTTTTAAAAAATCCAAAAGACTCAGAGGAGAATTTAAATCTCTTGCACTTCTTGCATCCTATGCATATGCAGTTGCTGAAGAAAACGCTTCCGGAGGAACAATTGTAACAGCTCCGACATGCGGTGCAGCAGGAGTTGTGCCTGCAGTTTTATATCACCTTAAAACCACACATAAATTTGAAAAAGAAGATATCATAAGAGCCCTTGCTGCAGGAGGACTTTTCGGAAATATTATAAAACATAACGCATCAATAGCAGGTGCTGTTGTAGGATGCCAGGGAGAGGTCGGTACAGCCTGCGCAATGGCTGCTGCAAGCGCATGCCAGCTTATGGGCGGATCTCCGGGGCAGATAGAATATGCAGCAGAAATGGGTCTTGAACATCATTTTGGACTTACCTGCGATCCTGTTGCAGGTCTTGTCCAGATCCCATGCATTGAAAGAAATGCGCATTCAGCTACAAGATCTATAAGCTGCTGCCAGTTTTCACTTTTATCAGACGGACTTCACAGAATCAGTTTTGATAATGCAGTTGATGTAATGTATGAAACCGGAAAAAAACTTCCCGGACTGTACAGAGAAACATCAAAAGGCGGTTTAGCCAAAATATACAGAAAAAATAATCCTGCCGGATATTGATAAATATTGAATGTTCAGAAATTTTTAAAAATTAGCTCTTAAAAATCTTATTCAGTAAATGACAATTCAAATAAATTATGCAAATATATATATTCAGATAATTTATAATCTTTTCTTTTTTTAAAATTTGCCCGGATTTCAAGGCAGATTCAGATTCTTATAAAAAATTCAGCAGAAATTGCCGGCTTGAAAAGCACAGGCAACTTTATATTACTTGCCTCTTACCCGGAATAAAAGAGACTGATATGAACAAAAATATATATTTATCAATAATATTTATATTGTCATTTTTATGTTTTTTCTCAGTTCCTGCTTTATCTAATGAAGAAAAACCGGAAAAAATAATACTTCAGCTTAAATGGCACCATCAGTTTCAGTTTGCAGGATATTACGCAGCCAAAAAAAAAGGGTTTTATAAAGATGAGGGGCTTGATGTTGAAATACGTGAAGGCGGTTACGGAATTTCTACTGTCAGGTCTGTTATTGAAGGAGATGCAGACTACGGAGTATCCAACTCAGAAATTATTTTATACAGACTGAACAACAACCCGGTAGTCCTTCTTGCTCCTGTTTTTCAGCACTCTCCTCTGGTATTTATATCGAGAAAAGAAAAAAACATATCTACTCCCCAGGATATGATAGGCAAAAACATAAAATTTACTAAACAGACAAGAGATATAGAGCTTACAGCAATTTTTATGAAAGAAGGGATGAAACTTGCTGACATTAATCATATTGAAGGACCTGTAACACCAGATGATTATTTTGATGATGATATTGATGCAGTAAGTGCGTACATAACAAACGAACCATTCTATTATGAAAAAAACAATATAGATTACAATATTATTAAGCCGGAAAACTATGGAATAGATTTTTACGGAGACTGTCTTTTTACATCTGAACAAGAAACTAAAAAAAATCCTCAAAGGGCCGAATCATTCAAAAAAGCCAGCTTAAAAGGTTGGGAATATGCACTGGAAAACCCTGATGAAATAATCGACTATATCCTTAAAAATTATCAAACTAAAAAAACCAGATCACACCTTAAATATGAAGCAGAAAAAACATCTGAACTTATAATGCATGATCTTATAAGCATAGGTCATGTTAATCCGGGAAGGTGGTATCATATAGGAAAACTTTTTGCACAATACGATCTGGTTCATGATGATTTTACACTTGATGGATTTATATTTGATCCTGAATCTGTTTCAGATATTGCAAGAATAAAACTCTCTCTTACTGAATTTACAACTGCTGTAGGACTGATTCTTTTCGGATTTACAATACTTGTATTATTCAACAGAAAACTTCAGAAACAGATAAACAAGAGAAAAAAAGCAGAATCAAAATTAAAGGAAAGTGAAGAAAAATTCCGTAATATTTTTGAACAGTCCAGCGAAAGTATAGTCATACAAAACTTTAAAGGCGAGATTATTGATGCCAACAATTCTGCTTTGAAACTTCTCGGATATTCAAAAAGAGAGCTTCTTAAGCAAAATATTGTCGATTTTATTCCTGAAAGTGAAAAAATAAAAATAAATCAGGCTGAAAAAGATTTAAAAAACAGCGGATTCTCAGCAATTAAGCTTAAAGCTGTAAAATCAGACGGGAAGTTTATTACAATACATAATACTGCAGGAATAGTTAAAATATCCGGTGAAAATGTAATTATGAATGTAGTAAACGATATTACAGATAAAATAAAATATGAATCAAGGCTTCAGCTTCAGGCAACCATTTTAGATCAGATAGAAGACATGGTTACTGCAACAGATCTTGAAGGAAAAATCAGATATGTAAATCAGGCTGAAATTAAATGCTCAGGCTTAAAACCTGACAAAATTACAGGAAACTATATTAATATTCTCAAAACATACAAAAACTGGCTTAACTCAGCAGAAGAGATTATAAGCACAACATCTCAAAAAGGTGAGTGGGAAGGCCAGACTGTTCGACCGGGAACAGACGGAAAAGACATATTCCTTTTTACAAGAACAAAGCTTATAATTGATAAAGAAGACAAACCAATGGGTATAGTTTTTATAAGCACAGATATAACCGCAAGAAAAAAAGCTGAAAACGAACTTGAGCTCAAGGAGAAACAACTGCGACAGGCTCAGAAAATTGAAGCAGTAGGAACTCTTGCAGGCGGTATAGCCCACGATTTCAACAATCTTTTGTACATTATTTCAGGAAACTGTGAACTTCTTCTTATGAAAACCGAACAGCAGACCCATAAACATATAAACAATATTCTTCAGGCCACTAACCGGGGTGCTGACCTTGTTAAAAGACTGCTTGCTTTCAGCAGAAAAACAGAAAGCAGACTTACACCTGTTTCTTTAAATCAGGAAATAGTAAGAGTAAAAAAAATGATAGACAGGGTTATACCGAAAATGATCAGTGTTAAGCTTTTTCTTGAACAACAGGAAAAATATATAAATGCTGATCAGGGGCAGATAGAACAGGTTCTTATAAATTTATGTCTCAATGCAAGGGATGTCATGCCTGAAGGGGGTAGCATAATTATAAAAACTGAGCATATTGATTACGGAATTTTTTCAGATTATCCACCTTTAAAGACAAGTGAAAATATACCCTACGGCGAATATATTATGTTAAGTGTTTCTGATTCAGGCTGCGGAATAGATCCGGTAATTAAAGACAGGGTTTTTGATCCCTTTTTTACAACAAAATCTGTAGGCCAGGGTACAGGTCTGGGGCTATCAGTAATTTACGGAATAGTTCAGTCCCACAAAGGATTTATTTCATGTGAAAGTATCCCCGGACAGGGCACAAACTTTAATATTTTATTTCCTGTTGCTGATCAAAGTCCTGAAGATTACCACAGAAAAAATTCTGAAAAAAAGTTTGAACAGGGCAGAGAAACAATATTAATTGCCGATGATGAACAGACAATAACAGATGTAACCAAAACAATGCTTGAAATGCTCGGTTACAAAGTAATGACTTTCAATACTGCAGAATCAGCTCTTAACGAATACACAAGGAATAAGGAAATCATAGACCTGATAATTCTTGATCTTGGCATGCCCGGAATGGGCGGGAAAAAAGCCATAGATGAATTTTTATCCATTAATCCATACGCAAAAATAATAGTTGCCAGCGGTTATTCTGCTGAGGGAAGCATTCAGGACACACTTGAAAAAGGGGTAAAAAACTACATTGTAAAACCTTTTTCACAAAACGAACTTGCCGCCCTTATCCGCCACACCCTTGATGACAAATAAAATATTATTAAAACACCAGCCCGCAATTTAATACCTGTATATCTTAAAATTTATCCATAACAAACAATTTTATCCTGAAATATGATGATATGAGTGAACAATTTTCTTGACAAAAAACTTAACGTTAACGTAAAGTTCATATCAGCTTATTTTTTATAACTGTGTTACTCAGGAGGAATCAGAAAAAATGAATCAAACCGCCTTAAAAAAGAACTGGCAGGATTTATACAATGAAAAGCTCTGCTCTGCTCAAGATGCTGCAAAAGCAGTAAAATCGAATGATAAAGTCGCATTAAGCGGAGGCACATGCATCCCCCCGGCATTCTGCAGAGCTTTGAGCAGCCGTGGACCTGAACTTAAAAATGTATTGCTCGGACTCGGGTTTGCAATGGATTTTTATGATTTTATGGACCCTAAAAACAAGGAAAGCTTTCACATAGAAACCATGTTTGTAGGCCCTGTTGAAAGAATGTGCATGCAGTTTGGCATGGCTCAGTATGTTCCGCTACACCTTGGAGACTGTCCAAACTATGTAGAATCAAGGGGCTATAATGTAGTAACTTCTGTTGTGACTCCCCCGGATGAAAACGGATATATGTGCAGATCACTTTTTGGATCTTTTCTTCATAAAAAAGATATTGAAAAAGCAGACAAAGTTATAGTCGAGGTTAACAGCAAGCTTCCCAGAATCAACAGTGAAGATTTTTTAATCCATGTATCTGAAACAGATTACATAATTGAACATGACGCAGATATATTTGAAGTTCCTGAAATAGAAATAACTGAAACCGAAAAACAGATAGCTGCGCATATCTCAGATCTTATAGAAGACGGCTCCACAATTCAGCTCGGTTTCGGAGGCCTTGGAAATGCAATAGGTCATAATCTTATGGAGAAAAAAGATCTTGGAATGCATGCTGAAGTTGTAACACCCTCTGTTATGGAACTTGTAAAAGCAGGAGTTATAAACGGCAGAAAAAAGACTTTCATGCCCGGAAAAGTTACAGCTGCGTTCTGTGTAGGAACAAAGGAATTTTATGAATTTATTCATGACAATACAGATTTTGTATTCAAAGACATAGGATATATAAA
>JBNJDM010000003.1:0-64599 GCA_051744925.1 Thermodesulfobacteriota bacterium
CTGAAGCTCTCTTAAGTAAATAAAATGATCAAGTCTTTCTTCAATGGTTTCTATATGTCCGTAAAGCATTGTACAGTTGGTTTTAATCCCGAAGTTGTGAACTTTTTCAATAATTTCAAGCCATCTGTCCTTATTGATTTTTTTTGGGAAAAGCTTTTTATGAACCCGGTCGCTTAAAACCTCTGCCCCGCCTCCGGGCATCATTTCAAGGCCGTTATCCTTTAATTCACTTATAACCTGCTCAATACTTTTATCTGAAATTTTTGAAAGATGATCAATCTCCACAGCTGTAAAAGCTTTAATCACAGCATCAGGTCTGACTTTTTTTATGGTTTTTAAAAGATCTATATAATATCCATAAGGAAGGGTTTCATTAAGACCTCCTACCATATGTATCTCTTTTACAGGTTCATTTATCTTTTCTAAGATCTCTTCCTTTACATCTTCCATAGAGTACTGATAAGAATCTTTTGTGCAGTAATCTACTGCATAAGCACAGAAAAGGCATCTGTTTCTGCAGATATTTGTATAATTAAGATGCTGATTGTATATAAAAAAAGAAGAATTACCGTGAAGCATTTTTCTTTTGTACTGAGCTATCTGAGCTGCTCCCATGAGATCTTTTGTGTTATAAAGCAAAAGACCGTCTTCAAAATTAAGACGTTTGCCTTTTAAAACTTTCTCATAAATTTTTTCCAGGTTTTTATCTGAAAATACCGGTTCCATAGTATTCCTGTTTATTAGTATTAAAAAAAAGATTATGACCAACCGGTCATAATATGTCAAGAATATTAATATCTGGCTGGCTTTTCATATTCTTCAAACCATTGATCCACATCAGTGTTGACACTTCTGGCCTGAGAATTTGCAAGTTCATCACATCTTTCATTATATTTTATTCCTGCATGTCCTTTTACCCATCTGAATTCAATATTTAATTTTTTATAATAATATTTTATCTCTTTCCAGAGATCTGAATTTAAAACATTATTCTTATCAGACTTGACCCAGTTGTTTTTTTCCCATGAATATATCCAGCCCTTATTTACAGCATTAACTATGTAGGCTGAATCTGTATGAAGTATAATTTTTCTTTTTTCATTTTTTAAAAATTCAAATGCTTTTATGCATGCAAGCATCTCCATTCTGTTATTTGTAGTGTGCCTTTTTCCTCCTGAAAGCTCTTTTATTTCGCCGTCATAAATAATTACAGCTCCATAGCCTCCGGGTCCGGGGTTATTAATGCACCCTCCATCTGTAAAAACTGTAACATGATCATTATTAATCTCAGGTTCATCTCCGGAAAAAGATTTTTTTTCTTTTTTTGTATCAGAAACATTATTCATAAAATCAAGAGCATCCTGATAATCATAAAAACTTTTATATACAGCACCTTTGAATCCATCAACAGCTGCTTTTGCGCCATCAGGACCGAACCACTGAGTAAATATTTTTCTTGTTTTCCCTTTAGCCACAGCATACCATTTTTTTTTTGCCATAAATCAGACAAGCTCCAAAAGTTAAATATTGTGTTCAGAACAAACTTTACTTGATAAATTATTAAAATTTTAATAGCTAATTTCTATAAAAATATATCAGGGAGACTATATGAAAATTATTGATAAATTAAACAAAAAAATACAATTAAGATTATTTAATAAAATAGACAGGGCTATTGACCAGATAAAATACGGTCTTTACGCACGGATTAACAAAGATTCAGGATTAAAAGGAGAACCTGAACCCGGTTTATTTGCAGCAGCTGTAGTTAATGAACTTTTTTCTCTTCCTCCTAAAACATCTGAAGCAAAAAAATATCTTGAACAAAACAAAAATAAGATTGATGCTTATATTGCAGATTTAAAAAACAATGATGAAGTAATAGATGTACTGACCCAGGCCATGAAAATAAGACTTACAGTAGTGTTCCACGCTGCAGGCTCGGGAGTATCTGATAATTTTGCACGAGTACCTTATAATAATCTCGATAAAAAAGGCCTTATCCAAGAAGATGCAGAAATTATGTCTACGGATCAGTTCATAAAATTTGCAAAAAAATATATTCAGTCAAGTCCAAAATATTAAAGGAAATAATGAATAACTTAAATATATATCACTACACCCCGAAATTTAATCTTTCTAAAATATTAAAAGATGGTGTAATTAAAAGATCTCATGGATTCAGTGAATGGGAAAAGCCTGCAGTCTGGCTTTCATGCGAGTCTTTTTTTGAAAACTCTGCTTTTTTTCTTCATAAACAAAACAATATGCTTGTTAAGAGAAAAGAAAGGGAGGTCAACAGTCTGGGTAAGGCAAGAATAAAGATAAATACTTCCGGAACACGAAGTTTCACTTTTCACCAGTTTAAAAATATAAGCAGAATATCTACAAGAAATTTTAAAACAATTCAGCAGCTTGCTGAAGAGTGCGGATCAGATCCTAATATGTGGAGGGTTTGTTTTTCAGATATTGAAAAACAAAACTGGGAAAAAATTGAAATATATAATGATAAAACTCTTTTATGGGAAGATTATGAGTATTTAAATAAGCCTGAACTTTTTAATTACCTCAAAGAGATAAAATCTCTTATAGATTACATGGACAGTAATCAAAAAAGCAGGCTTGCAAAACATCTTAAAAAAATTGAAAATAAACTTTAAAAATCAACCTTCAAAACAGATTTCAAGAGTAAATTTCCCTCCTGTTTCATTCTCCTGAAAAGGAACAGCTATCTTTGGCCCTTCAGTAATATGCCTGAGTTCATGTTTTTCACCTGTAACTACACTAGGTATTGATCCGTCAAAAAGATATCCGTCAACTTCGAGCTCCTGGCGAGCCTGGCCTGAAACCATATTTGCAATCTCACCTGAAGCTTCAGCTACATCTTCATTCAATTCGGTTATATCTTCACCAAACATATTGGAAACAATTTTAAGTATTATATTTTTCTCAAAACTTATTGAAAAAGAACCGTTGGGCGAACCAGTAAGACCTACTATGCTGCTGACATCTCCAGTAGCTGTAGTCTCTTTTTTTAAATATGGTTTGCCTGGGGTAACCTGAATAAAAGCCATAGTTTCAAGAACATTTTTTGTTGCTGTAATAAAAGGATTTACCAGTTCAGCTTTCATTATATTCTACTCCGGGTTAATTCTTTAAATAGACTAAGATAAGATTTTTATAAACTTAGCAGATATTATAATCCAAATCAATTCAGTTTTATTAAAATCTCTTTAATGCACTTCTCAAATCCAGACATCATAAGCTTTAAATCAAAAAAAACAAAAAACATTTAAGTCTGAACTTAGCTGATATCAGGATGTTTGCGACAGCATATATTTAACAGTTTTAACCTGCAGTTAATCAAGATCAAAAAGACCTGTGCTTATATATCTTTCACCTGTACTTGGCAATACAGTTACAATATTAATATTTTTGCCCTCATATCTTTGTGAAATTATTTTTGCTGCATATACAGCCGCGCCAGAAGATATTCCGCATAAAAGACCTGAAAAACGGGCTGTTTTTTTTGCGTATTCCATTGCCTTTTCACCGGAAACCTGAATAACTTCATCTATTATATCTGTGTCAAGAAGATCAGGCACAAACCCGGCTCCAATCCCCTGAATAGAATGAGGTCCTGGTTTACCCCCTGTAAGTACAGGTGATTCGCTCGGCTCCACCGCAATGATTTTTATGTTTTTATCCTTTTCCTTAAGGTATTTTCCGGTTCCGGAAATTGTTCCGCCTGTTCCTACACCTGCTATAAAAATATCTGTGAGTCCTTCTGTATCTTCATAAATTTCAGGGCCTGTTGTATTATAATGAGCAGCTGAATTATATTTATTTGAGAACTGATCAGGCATAAAATCGGCTTCTTTTTTTTCTATCATATCCTGAGCTTTATCAAGTGCCCCCCGCATTCCTGCAGAAGGATCAGTAAGAACAAGCTCAGCACCAAAATATTCAAGAAGTTTTTTTCTTTCAGTACTCATTGAAGAAGGCATAACAAGAGAAAGTCTGTATTTTTTTATTTTGCATAATGCGGCCAGAGATATTCCTGTATTTCCGCTTGTAGGCTCTACAATTCTTGAAGACATACTGATTTTATTTTCTTTTTCAGCACCTTCAATTATATATTTTGCAGCTCTGTCCTTGACACTGCCAAGGGGATTTAAAAATTCTGCTTTTAAATAAATATTATTGCCTGAATCATCTATTTCTTCAGGGCATAAAAAAAGCGGGGTTCTGCCTATGGAAAAATCAAGAGAATTAAAATATTTCAATTATACCTCCGTTTAAATTAAATCAGTCCAAACCGTGACTGATGTTTAAACATTTCTTTGTTTCTAAAGATATTATTTTGTCCAGAGATAATAAAATCCCTGATCATAAATATCAAAAGCTTTTTTAAGCTCAGACGGAGAAAGATTATTTTTCATCATTGAAGCAGACAAAGAATTATAAATATTATCATCAGGATACACAGATCTTGTGTAGATAACAACACTTGGATCTTCTTTTATACCTGCAAGTTTTTTTGATACTTTATATGCATCTTCAAAATATCCGACCTGATCTACAAGGTTAAGGTCAAGTGCCTTTTCTGCAGTAAAAATTCTTGCAGAAGCAATTACCGGTTTATTCTCTTCTGTAATATTTCTGTGTTTAAAAACAAGGTGTAGAAACCTGCCTGCAAGAGAATCAATAATTTCCTGTATTATTTCTTTTTCCTCATCCGCACTTTCCCTGAAAGGTGAACCAATATCCTTGTTTTTCCCCGATTTAACAACTTCAACATCAACACCTATTTTATTTAACAAAGAATGGGCTTTTAAATTTACAGTTACAGCACCTATTGATCCGGTAACTGTAGTCGGATGAGCAACTATATAATCTGAAGGAAGAGCTATGTAATAAGCCCCTGAAGCAGCTAGCCCCATAAAAAGGGAGACAACTTTAATCCCTGTTCTTTGTTTGAATTTTAAAATTTCATTATAAATAATATCACTTACATGACCTGAACCTCCGGGACTGTCTATTTTTAAAATTACAGCTTTTACACCCGGATCAACAGAAGCTTTGTCAAGTTTTGATTTTATTTCATGTAAAAGTCCGTGTTTTGATTTTAGTAACCCCTTATCCGGGTTATCAGAAATTAGTCCGTTAACTGTAATTACAAGAATTTTTTCATCAGAACCTTTTTTTAAAGTTGTTTCCTGAAGAGGATCCCAGGCACCTCCGGGCATAAGATTAATTCTTGGCATACACCCTGTTAAAGAAATGAGAAAAAAGACTAATAAAACTAAATTTATTTTTTTCATATATAAACTCCTGGCTAGCTGCTGTAATTTTAAATAATTTATATAAATCTTTTTTAAAAAATTCAGGATATGCACCTGAATATGCAATTCTTGATTTCACCTGCAAGAAACTTATAATGATCAAGAGTTTCTTCCCCGGACATTTTATAATATGTCAGTCCGTGTCCTGCATTTTCAAGAAAGTATACAAAAGACTTATCACCGGTTTTTTTGTCGATATTTTCCAGAAGCTCCCTGCTGCATAAAGGATCTTTTGTTCCGCTGAAAAAAATCATTGGAGAATCTATTAAGTACAAAGGTGAATCATTAACTTTATCCTTTTTTCCGGGAGCATGAAGAGGGTATCCGAGAAAAACCATAACTTCGGGAGAAAAATAGTTTGCTGCACATATTTCAGCTGCAATTCTTCCTCCAAGGGATTTACCTATTACAATCATTTTTTTTGAGGGAAATTCCTTGTGATTTCTCATAAAACTATAAGCTTGAAGCCATGCTTTCTTAAGCACTTTAGAAGAATCAGGAGATTTTCTCCCTGCATATCTGTATGGAAAATTAAATCGTAAAACAGGTATATTATTTTCGGATAAAGTCTCTGCGGTTTTCTCAAGAAGTCCGTTATTAATGTCATTATTTGCACCATGTGCTATAACTGCTGAATAATCTGAATATGAATCAGGAATATTTAAGATGCAGTTAAACTTTTTTTCACCGTCAGTTTTTAATAAAATCTCTTTTTTCTGCATAATTTATCTCAGATATTTTAAATTTTAATTTTGAATACTTAAAATTTACTTTAAACTAAAAATAATAAGAAAACAACTGAGATGAAATAGGCCTAAAAGAAAAAAATATTTCAGGAGAACAAAAAAATATATGGAAGAATTTATAGACATACTCGATGAAAACGGAAATTTTACCGGAATTATAAAATCAAGGGAAGAAGTCCATGAAAAAGGTTACCTGCATAAAACAATACATGTATGGGTTGTAAACAGCAAAAATGAAATTTTAATTCAGAAAAGGTCTGCAACAAAACTTACTCATCCGGGAATGTGGGATGTATCGTGTGCAGGTCATGTAAGCGCAGATCAGACATCAAAACAGGCTGCAATTGACGAATTGTATGAAGAAACTGGACTTTTAGCAGACAAATCTGAACTTAATTATATTGTTTCAATTGAAAAAAAATTCTTTAAAGATAAAATCAAAGACAATGAAATTTATGATGTTTATCTGGTAAATAAGGATATGGACTTAGATAAGTTAAATTGTGATCCTGAAGAAGTAGAAAAGCTCGATCTTATAAAAGCTGAACAATTTTTTAAAAATGCAAAAACAAAATCCGACTTTATAAATAATGAAAAAGAATATTTTATTATGAAGAAAATCCTGCTTGAATAGAATAAGAATCACTTTATAATACTTTTTACACTAAAAATATTATAAATTCCAACTTCACAAAATTTAAAATTTTATTTTCAATATTTTATTCAGATAAAATAAGATAAAAAGGTATTTAAAATGGAATACAAAACAAAAAGTTTCCCTGAGAAAAAAAGAATTGCACTTATTGCCCATGACGGAAAAAAAGATGAACTTCTTTCGTGGATTCAATCGAATAAAAATCTTTTAATTGATCATGAGCTTTATGCCACAGGAACAACAGGTTCAATAATAGAAAAAGAACTTGAAATAAAAATCAACAGAATGCAAAGCGGGCCCCTTGGCGGAGACCTCCAGATAGGCTCTTTGATAGCTGAAGGGAAAATAGATTTTCTTGTATTTTTCTGGGATCCTCTTGAAGCACAGCCCCACGAACCAGATATAAGAGCTTTGCTCAGACTTGCTGTTTTATGGAATATTCCTGCAGCTACAAATGTATCAAGTGCAGATTTTATTTTTTCTTCACCACTTTTTTCAAAAGATTATAAAAGAATGGTTCCTGACTATGATAATTACCAGAAAAAAAGAGAAGATGAGATTGATAAATGCATTAAAACCTGCGCCAGAAGTACTGATTAATAATTATACACGGTTTTAAACTTTTAATTTTATGGTAAAATTATAATAAAGTCAGTTAATTACTTTAAGTTTTAAAAATTTATGCAGAGCAAACTTGATAACCTCTTAATTTAGATATAAACAGATCGTATTAATATGTAAGATTTATAAGGAGATTTTGTATGACATCAATTGGAATAACAACAGATTCAACAGCCGATTTTCCTGAAGGCGTTGCAGAAAAATTTAACATCCGCATTATGCCGGTTCATGTTGTATCAGATTCCAAAGATTATCTTGACGGCATAGATATTTCAGGCAAAGAGGTTCTTGATAAAATGAAAAATAACAGCTCTGTGTTCACAAGACCCGGAACACCTGCAGAATATGCTGATTTATTTGAAAATATGCTTAAAAAATACGACCAGGTTTTATCATTTCATATTGCATCAAATCTTTCAGAATGCTTTCAAAGCGCTAAAAACGGATTAAAACTCCTTCCGCCTGAGGCTGAAAAAAGAGTAAAAATATTTGATACAAAATCGACAAGCATAGGCCAGGCCATGTATGTAATAAAAGCATGCGAAATACTAAAAAAAGACAAAACTATAAAAGATATAGAAAACAAAATTAATCTTGAAATGGTAACCTGCGTAAGTAATTTTACTGTTGAATCACTTAAATGGCTGAAGAAAAACGGTAAAATAGGTTCTTTTGGAGCTGCTTTTGGTAATATGCTCGATCTTAAGCCTTTAATAGTTCTTAAAGACTCCTCATTAAAGCCTATAGGAAACATAAGAGGTAAAAAAAATATTTTAAATGAAATGGCTTCATATGCAGGCAAGACCAAACAAAGAACAGGGTTTGATTATGAGGCCTGGATTACTCACTGCGAAGCACAGGAAGATGCCGATTATTTAGGAAAAAAACTTGGAGAAAACCTTGAAACAGATATAAGTAATATTAAAATAATCAAAGCAGGCGCATCAATAGCTGCACAGACAGGACCGGGAAGTATCGGATGGGGAATGATAAAAAAATAGAAAAGGGCGTAAAAACGCCCTTTTAAATATAAATTCAGATATTTTTAAGTTTTCTAAAAACTTTATTATATTCGTAAAAGTTTACAAATCAGCCTTATTAAAATTCTCAGCCGCAAAATCCCAGTTTAAAAGATTTTCAGTTACATTTTCAAGGTAATCACCCCTTTTATTGTTGTAGTCAAGATAATATGAATGTTCCCATACATCTACGCATAAAAGAGGAACAACTCCTTTAAGAGCAGCATGATCAGCATTTGAAGTAGTTATAATTTCAAGACCGTCATCACCTGCAACAAGCCATAACCAGCCGCTTCCGAACTGAGACTTGCCTGCACTGATAAATTTCTTTTTAAAATTTTCATACGATTTAAAAGATTTTTTTATTTCTGAAAGAATTTTATTATCAGGTTTGACAGGTTCAGGAGTAATCGATTTAAAAAAGAAATCATGATTTAAAGCCTGTCCAAGATTGTTATACAAAGAAGAATACTTTTCCTTATTTTCAATTTTTTTAAGAATTTCAAGCGGATCACTACCTTTTACTTTATCAAGCTTCATAAGTCTGTTTGAATTTTTTACATAACTCCTGTAATGGACATCATGGTGAAGCTTCATTGTTTTTGCAGAAATATGCGGTTCAAGATCAGAAACTGCGTATTTTAAAGGACTTACTTTTACTGAGCCTGTTTTTGTTTCTGTTTCAGATGAGCATCCTGAAAATACAAGTATAAGTGCGACAAATAAAAAAACACTTGTCTTAAATTTAAGCATAATCTTAACTCCTTTTGTTTTTTGTTAATTAATCCGGTTGTCAGCCAAATATTAATTAATTACTTCTGCTTTGATTATTTTAATATCTTTTTTTGGTCTGTCATGTTTTCCGGTTTTAACTTTTCCGATTTTTTCTACAATATCAAGCCCTTTTACAACTTCTCCAAAAACTGAATACTGACCGTCAAGAGCAGGTGTACCTCCTTGATCAGTATATATTTTCTTTTGTTCCGGTAAAAACTTTGTACTCATTTGTTTTTCATAAGATTTAAGTTCTTCTTCTGAAAAAACTTTGCCGGTTACAATAAAAAACTGTGAGCCTGAAGATCTCCTTGCAGGATTATACTCGTCAGGAGTTCGAGCAGCAGCAACTGCCCCTTTTTTATGGAAATATTCAGGAAGTATTTCTGCCGGAATAGTATAACCCGGACCGCCTCCTCCAAGTCTTTTCTCTTTTGAAGCATTTTTTGAATCCGGATCTCCTGCCTGTATCATAAAATTATCTATTATTCTGTGCATAAGAAGTCCGTCATAAAAACCTTCATTAACAAGCTTTATAAAATTATCTCTGTGATAATCTGTCTGGTTATACAAAACTATGGTTACATCTCCCAAATCGGTTTTTAAAAGAACTCTGGTCCTTTCTTCTGCTGACAAAGACGGTGAAAAGATAAAACCGACCATACAAAAAGCCAGCATACATACAAATAATTTTTTCATAAATTGCTCCAAATAATAGCGTTTAAATTTTTTAACTTGTGCAAATGATCAAAAATTCAGGTTTCATATCAGTTAAGAGTCATCTAAAAATTATAAAGTCTTATCATAAACAAACTTTTTAATCTCTTCAAATACTTCATCAGGTTTTTCCATTGGGATAAGATGGCCTGCATTTCTTATAATACACCCTTTTGAACCTGGACATTTTTTTAAAAATCTTTCATGTTCTTTATCAAACATTACATCTGAATACTCAGCTCTTATAAGAAGAGCCTTAGTTTTAACCTTTGAAGGCCAGAACCATGCACCAAGGGGATAATTTTCAAAAATCTGAGCTTCTGCTTCAGGCGGGCATAAAAGTTCTACACCGCCATTTTCAGATTCTTTTAAACCGTATGTAATATATGATCTTAAAAACTCATCCTTAAAATTTTTAAAAAGGGATTTGTCTTTAAAATAATCGTATGCTTCCTGTCTGCTTTCCCAGTGCATTCTCCTTGCTCTGGCTCTTTTTGCCAGAATAAAAAGATTCTTTTTACCTATAATTCTTATAAGAGTCATAAAAGCGATATATCTGTATGGAAGAAGTACAGGATCTATTAATACTATTTTTTCAAAAAGATCAGGTCTTTTCACAGCTGCAAACATTGTTGCTACGGCTCCTATACTGTGGCCTGTTCCGATAACAGGGCCCGGAGCTTTTTTATCAAGAAAATCTATTAAATCATAAGCAGCCTTCATCCATGAAGTATTCCCCTGTGTCTGTGAATCCTGGCCCCGTTGTCCCATTCCCATAACCCGAAAATCGTCAGTTAAACGTTCCATAAAAGGAATATAAACACTTACCGGAAAACCGTTTGCATGATAAAAATGCAAAGGTTTTTTATCTCCTCCACTGTCAAGATAACTTAAGTTTAAACCATCGACCTGATGTGAATCGCAGTCGAATTTAAAATCACTTGTCATATTATCCCTCTTTATACTTTTCAATTTCATTGATTAAATAATAAACAGCTGCAGCTGCAAACATTTTTTTATTCAAAAGCCTGTCTTTAAAGTCACGCTGAAATTTAAACGAAACTGTTTTTTCAGGAGTAGAAACACCAATAAAAACTGTTCCAACAGGTTTACCTTTAACTCCGCCGGTCGGTCCTGCAATTCCTGTTGTTGAAACACCAAAATCTGATCTGCCTTTAAGTTTTGCTCCGCATGCAAGTTCTTCAGCGCATTGATAAGAGACTGCGCCGTATTTTTTTATTGTTTCCGGATCTACGCCTAAAATATCTGTTTTTGACTCATTTGAATATGTTACTGCAGATAATTTAAAGAAATCTGAACTTCCTGAAATATCAGTTAAAAGATTACCTATCAGTCCTCCTGTACAGCTTTCTGCAACAGATAAAGTAAGATTTTTTTCTTTTAAAAAACCTGCTGCTTTTTCAAAAAGGGTCTCCCCTTTATACGAAACTATATTATTTTGAAGTTTTTTAATTACATATTCAGATGCAAGATTAAGTCGTTTTTCAATATCAGCTCTTTTGTTTCCGGTTGCATATAAACTAACAAAAATATGAGGGAAAACTGCCTGAATTCCAAGATCTATTTTTGGTAAATTCTTCTCATCAGGAAACTTTTTATAAAAATCGGATAACTCTTCTCCAACTGCAGATTCAGGCATTTTAAAAACTGTTAGTTTTCTGGAAACATAAAAATCGAGTGATTTTATTTTTTCATCAAAAATCTTATCAAGCATTTTTTCAAGTTCAAAAGGAACTCCTGTTAAACAGTATATATTTGTATTATTGTGTCTAAAAAAAAGCCCCGGAGCAGTTCCTGAAATATTTTCTATAAATTCTGATTTTTCAGGAATTACAGCCTGAACCTGATTTACTTCAGGCATTTCAATATCTCTTTTTATAAAAAATTCTTTTACCGAATCATAGGCTTTTTTATTTAATGAAAGGCCGCAATTAAGAACAATTGCTGCAGCCTGCCTGGTTCTGTCGTCTTCAGTTGGCCCAAGCCCTCCTGTAACAATTACAATATCAGATTTTTGAGAAGATTTTTCTATTAAATCAGCAAGATGTTCTTCATTATCTCCGCAGCAATGATGGAATAAAACATCAATACCTGCATGTGTAAGCTTTTTTGAAATCACAGATGAATTTGTATCTGCAACATCACCTGTCAGAATCTCTTTGCCTGTTGCAATAATTTCAGCTTTCATATATTTGCCTTTTTTCAGATCCAGGAATTATTAATTTACAAATTTAATACGTCTGATTCAGATCTTATCAAAAAAATCGTTTCCTTTATCATCTGTAACCAGAAAAGCAGGAAAATTTTCTACCCTTATTTTATGTACAGCTTCCATTCCAAGCTCTTCATAATCTATTACCTCAACTTTTTTAACAGATTCTTTTCCGACTAAAGCAGCCGCACCACCAATTGCACCAAGATAAAACCCTTTAAACTTTGAGCAGGCGTTTTTTACAGCAGGTGTTCTGTTCCCCTTGCCTATCATTACAAGAGAACCTCCGTGTTCCTGAAACTTATGAACATAGGAATCCATTCTTGCCGAAGTTGTGGGTCCAAAAGATCCTGAAGCATAACCCTCAGGAATTTTTGCTGGTCCTGCATAATAAACAGGATGATTTTTAAGGTAATCAGGCATGTAATTTTCTTTTTCCAGTTTGTTCATTATTTCTGCATGTGCAATATCTCTTGCAACTACAATATCGCCTGTTAAAAGAACCGGAGCAGAAACCTCAAGCTCTGAAAGTTTTTTTCTTATTTTTTCCATTGGCTGATCAAGATTTATATGCACCGGAGACTTAAAATCTATTTTTTCGTCAGGCAGGTACACAGAAGGATCTTTTTCCTTTTTTTCAAGAAAGATTCCGTTTTCATTAATAAGTGCAAACTGATTTCTGTGGGCATAGCAGCTTACTCCGATACTTATAAATACCGAAGCTCCGTGTCTTGGAAGCCTTAAAACTTTTGAATCAAGACAAAAATATTTTCCTCCGTATTGTGCACCAAGGCCTGTATTTAAACAAATATTACTGGCAAGATTTTCAACCTCTTTATCCCTTACCCCAAGATACTTATTATTTTTTTCATGCGGAATATGATCAAGTGCACCTGCTGTAAGAAGTTTTAAGGTTTTAAGGTTCATTTCAGGAGATGTTCCACCTATAACAATTCCAAGATGATAAGGAGGACATGCAGCTGTACCTGTTTTTTTTATATTTTCTTCAAGAAATTTTTTTAATTTTTCAAAATTTAAAACAGACTTATTTTCAGTAAAAAAAAATGTTTTATTGGAAGAACCTCCGCCTTTTGCAACAAATAAAAATTTAAAACTCCTTCCTTTGCCGGAATAAAGATCTATTTGTGCGGGAAGATTGGTTTTTGAATTGTATTCTTCAAAAACAGAGTTTGGTATAAGCTGGGAATATCTGAGATTTTCCTGTGTATATGTATTATAAACTCCATGACTTATAGCTTTTTTTTCATCAAAATCAGTTAAGATTAAATTACCCTTTTCTCCGATAACAGAGGCTGTTCCCGTGTCCTGACAAAGGGGAAAAATACCTGATGATGCAGCAACAGCATTTTCAATAAGTTTTTTTGCCACAAACTTATCATTTTCACTTGAGTTTTTATCTTTTAAAATATTTGAAAGCTGCTGAAGATGGGATTTTGAAAAAAAATAGTTTATCATTGAAAAACTTTTCTGAGAAACAGTTTCAAAAGCTTTTGAGTCAATTTTTAAAAGCTTTGAATTACCTGCCTGTACATCTGAAATATAATCCTGGGATATTTTATCAAATTCAATATTTTTAAAATCGAATAAAGAATAGATCGGTGTATATTCAAAATCTGTCATAATTTTTGCCTGACTGTTTAATATTAATTTTTTTGTTTTAGGTCTGATATTTTAATTTCACGAATTTCTAAGTTTTGTTAAATCAGAAATTCAAAAAATATTTATGCTTATATTAATGAAAGGATAGTAAATAAATTTACAAAAGATTCAAAGAAAATTGTTTATTTTTTATTTTTGACAGAAAATTTAATATGAATGATTTGATTTAAGTTATAAATCAGTTTTTTCTGTATTCATCTGCATCAATATCATATCTTTTCATGATTTTTTGAAGTGCCTGACGCTCAAGTCCAAGATTTCGTGCAGTTTTAGAAACATTTCCTGAAGTTTTTTCAAGGCTTTTTCCTATAACCTTCATATTAAATTCATAAAGATTTTTTTCCTTGGCCTCTTTATAGCTTAAATTTTCATAATCTAATAATTCAACCCCTGAAAATAATGCATTATCTTTTTTATAACCTGCATCTGCAGGATTTATAACATCATCTGAAGAATAAAGAATACCTCTTATGATAATATTTTCAAGTTCACGTATATTTCCCACCCATTTTTCTGATGATAAAATATCCATAAGTTCAGGAGATATTCTTTTTATTTCCTTGTTCATTTTATTGCAGTGCTTTTCAAGAAGATGTCCTGCAATGGCAGGGATATCTTTTTGTCTTTGTCTTAAAGGCGGCATTTCAATGGAAACAACATTCAGCCTGTAATACAGGTCTTCCCTGAACAATCCTTTTTGCACCAGATCAAAAAGATTCTGGTTGGTTGAAGCTATTATTCTTGTATCTACATTAACAGATTCTGTATCTCCAAGAGGCTTGATCTGTTTATCCTGAAGAACCATTAAAAGCTTTGTCTGAATAGAAGGTGATATTTCTCCGATTTCATCAAGAAATATGGTTCCTTTGTCAGCTTCCTGGAAAAGACCTTTTTTATTTTTCTGGGCATGAGTAAATGCACCTTTTTTATAACCAAACAATTCACTTTCAAGAATATTTTCAGGAATTGTAGGACAGTTTACTGTAACAAAATTCTCCTTTTTTCTTTCACTTAAAGAATGAATCGCTTTTGCAGCCATATTCTTTCCTGTACCGGATTCTCCGGTCAAAAGAACTGTTACATCGCTTGGAGCAACCATATGAAGGGTTTCAAAAATCTTTTTCATTGAAGGACTTGAACCTACAATACCGCTTAAGGCCTCATCTTTGCTCCGGCTTTTTAAAAGCCTCTGATTTTCCTTTAAAAGCAAAGCCCTTTCCATGGCTTTGTTAAGGCGTACAACCAGGGCATCATGATCAAAAGGCTTGGTTATAAAATCATAAGCCCCTTTTTTCATTGCATCTATTACAGTATCTATATCTCCGTATGCAGTCATCATAACAACAGTTTGACCCGGCTTTTCCTCCTTAATGATTTCAAGCAGATCAAGACCGTTCATTCCAGGCATCCTGATATCTGTAAGTATAAGATCAAAATCTTTACTTCTGATAAGCTTAAGAGCATTATCTATATCTGAAACAGTTTTTATATCTGCATTAAGTTCGGATGATAAACTCCTTTGCAGCAGCTTAAGCATATCAGGCTCATCATCAATAATTAAAACCGAATCACTCATTTTGATCTCCTGTTATGCATGTATTATCTGCAGGAAGATAAATTGAAAAAGTAGTACCTGAATTTTTTACACTTGTAACAGTAATATCACCTCCATGATTTTTAACAATACCATAGCTTACTGACAACCCAAGCCCTGTTCCTTTACCTGTAGGCTTTGTTGTAAAAAAAGGATCAAAAATTCTTGAAAGATTCTCTTTTTCTATACCTTCTCCTGTATCCTCAAGGTCTATTTTTATTTTCTCATTTTCAAGTGAAGTTTTAATATAAAGATTCCCGTTAAAATTCATTGCATGATTTGCGTTCATTATAAGATTTATAAATACCTGCTTAATTTTTTCGGCATCTATACATATTTCAGGGATATTATCTGAATATCTTTTTATTATATCAGTGTTATTAAATGCTGTATGCGACTTAACAAAACTAACTACATCATCAAGAATTTCATGAATATTATAAAGCTTTTTTTTCGGCTTTGAACTTCTGGAAAAACTTAAAAGATCTTCTACAATAACTTTGCAGTGCTTAACATGTTTTTCTATTATTTTTAAATCTTCATATTTCTGCGGGTCTTTTTCTGACCTTAAAAGAAGCTGATTATAACCAAGTATTATACCAAGCGGATTGTTTATTTCATGGGCAACTCCTGCAGAAAGTTCTCCGGTTGCAGCAAGTTTTTCAGCTTGTGCCATCTGTTTTTCAAGCAAAGTTCTTTGTTCTGCCTCTTTTCTCAGTTTTTCAGTTCTTTCTGCAACCCTTTGTTCAAGATTCTGATTAAGGGAGATAAGTTTACTATGAGTTATTTCAAGTTCTTTTTTATCATGCACAACCTGCATGTATATCTTCCATATCTGTCTGAAAAATATAGTTATCGAACCGACAAGAATAAATGCAAATGTATTTACAGATCCGGAAAAAGGCCTGATATCATTCCATATTTCAAGATAGCCATTAATAACAAGAGCCTGTTTTAGTATATGACCGGCAGATCGTGATACAGCAAAAATTACAAGACCGTAGCACACCCATACAAGGTAGCTTAAAATCACATTCTCACTTTCTTTACTTCTTAAGCTTAAAGCTTTTTTCAAGCATAAAAAAGAAAGCAGAATCATTAAGACTGATCCTGTGACATCAACGAAAAGTACCGGGTAATATGTTATTTCCATATTTTTCTCCGACAGTATCAGGGCTTTTTATTTTATAATCTTACTGACCGATTAAAAAGTTTGTATATAAATCAGACGGTTTAAGCCGGATTATGCTATTTACACTAAATAGTAAACCTGTTGCAGAACAAGAATGCAAATCAGAAATTATCCCTGTTTTTTTTCCAAATCGAGATATTTAAGACCGGAATATAAAAAATATAAAGCAGGAACACATAAAAAATGATCCATTTTACCCAAATAATACAAATACTCAATAAAACCTGAGTTGTTTGAAGACTGAATAAGGTAAACAAAGCCGTTTCTTGAAACATCCACAAGCTCAAGCTGTTCATCCAGATAATGCATAAGAACAACATCTAAATTCCATAAAATAAGGAAAACACCAAAAAGCTGAAAATATCTTTTACTTTTTCCTTTTAAAAACCATTTATCTCTCAGCCAGTAAACAAAAGCACAAAGAGACAAAAGAAAAAATATGTGTCCCAGCTGATGAACAATAATCCCTTCGCTACCGCCATGTGCCTGAATTGCATATGCAGGTTCAGATAAACAAAGGCAAATAAAAATAAATATTAGTTTTAATTTCATTTATGGTTAAGCTCCGAATTTAACAGTAATTTACTTAAAAAATATTTTTTTATAAAAAAAATAAGAACTAAAATTAAATTAAACAAAATTATAAACATAATTGAAGCAGGAATTTTATAATGAAAAAAACCTATTGTTTTAAAATTCTGATCAAAAACAGAATAGTCAATCCATATAAGAAAGAAAAACATAGGGAAAAAATAAGTAATTCCAGCATTAAAAAATTTTTCAATTAATATATTTTCGTAAGCCTTGTCAGCAGAATCGTTTATTCCTTTTTTCAAACTCTGCTTAAGTTTTTTTTCTTCAATATCATCGAGATATTTTAATGATGATATTTTTTCTTTTAACTCTTTATCATATTCTTTGGTTTTTTTTTCTTTAAAATAAAATGAAAGACAGGTGCTGACTAAAGCGCAAACAAAAGATACTGTAAAAAGAAAAACCATATCTCCGGCTTTAATAAACGGGGAAAATATAAATTGCATAAAATAATCAATAACATTGATTACAGGTATAATAAATCTATATAAAACAAAGTCTAAAATTAAATTTATTATATCTAAAATAAAATCCATGTCTTTATCAGCCTTTTAGTACTTTACCCGGCTTATTAAGCCGGGCAGTGAGTACAACGTATGAATGGAGGACTATATGTCTGAGGCCAGGGAAATATATTATTTGTACAAAGTCTTATCTTTTTATTTCCCTGATCAGAGATAATTTATCTTAAAAACGGTACTGCACCCGTATATTTAAGAAAAACTATAAACAATATTACAGCAAGCGCGCGCTTTAGAAAAATTTCCGGAAGTTTTTTCTGAATTTTAGGACCTATTTTACCGCCGATTATTGCACCAGCTGCAATAAGAGCAGCCATTATCCAGTCAGGCTGGTATCCGTCTACAAAATACTTTGCAATACCGCCCACAGAGTTGGCAAATGTACCGCACAAGGAAATAGGAACAGCTATATACATTGGATAACCCATTACAGAAGTCATAAAAGGAACAAGCATGAATCCGCCGCCTACACCAAATGCCGATGCAATACATCCGATAAGAATACCGCCGATAAACAATACCAGAGGATTTGCCTTGAAAGATTCTCCCCAGAAGCTGAAAGAAAGCTTGGTTAAAGACCATTTCTTATCAAGGGAAATTTTACCCATCTGAGCAGCTCTGCCTTCTTCTTTGGCTTTTTTAATTTCTTCATCAAATTTTTTAACAATAGCGTTAATAGCCTGCTTTTTTTCAATCGATTTTTTTGTTGATTCAAGCCATAGTTTAATAAAAAGAACCAGACAGAAAAAACCAAGATAAAATTTATATGCCTTCATTGGAAGATATTTTGCTGAATACTCCGGACCAATCCAGTATGCACCTATAATAATACCTGTTACAAAAAAGAGGGCTACCGGCCATGCAAGCCTGCCTTCTTTAAAATATGTCCAGACAGATGTTATTGGAGAACAAAGTGTTAAAAACATGTTTGTCGGTTTTACTGCATTAGCACCATTAATACCGACCATACCATTGGTGCCGATTACTGTTATCTGAAATGCTGCTGTAAAAAGGCCGCCTGCAGCTCCTACAATTACAAACATAGTACCTATAATAAAAGCTCCAATAAAAACAACCAGAGGATTCATATAAGTACCTCCTATAGCAAAATAAAAACCTCTTTTCTGTACATTTACAGTGTCTTCCATATTTCCGTTTACATAAAGATCCAGCTTTGTTTCAGGAGGTATTTTGTCACTTATTTTAAATGAAGCGCTGTATTCACCTGTTTCTTTATCAAGGGATATTTCAACATCTTCATTCCATGATTTTGAATCATCAGGACCCATTATCATTCTGGCATTTCCACCGCCTATGGGCATCTCTTTTGAAACAGTATTAATTCCAAACTGATCTTCATGTGTAAAAGTAAGAAACTCCCACTGCTCTTTTGTATCAACTGAACCAAGCAACTTTTTTGCGTCTTCAGGGATATTTTCCCATTTATTAATTTTGTTTACTTCAATATCCCACCTGAAAGGTTTAAACCATCTGCCTTTTGATACAGTCTTTGGAGTTGCAAAAGATTTTGGAGATGTTGTCAGAACATAATAAACTGGAGGAATTTCGGTATCCCCAAACATCTCCCTGAGCTTTTCTTTTTCCTGTGATCCGACTGAATCATCAGCTTTAAATAATTTTTTGGAACTTAAAACAAGATAAAGATCTTCTTCCGGAGCAATTTTTCCGCTTACCTCTA
The DNA here is from genome assembly GCA_051744925.1 of Thermodesulfobacteriota bacterium. Classification (GTDB taxonomy): domain Bacteria; phylum Desulfobacterota; class Desulfobacteria; order Desulfobacterales; family JACKCP01; genus JACKCP01. Next base: position 19,391 of record JBNJDM010000003.1, read on the forward strand.
TTTTTTCTCCAGCTTCAGGTTTTTTATCTGATATATCAGCAGCAGATAATACCCAGGGTAAAAAAAATACAGATAGAATTAAAAAAAGTGTTAATAATTTTATCCTTTTAAACATTTTATTCTCCTTTATAAAAAAACCATTAAAATTTTATTGAAACCATAACAAAGCAATTGATGTGCCAGATTCAAGTTCAAAACCTACAACTAGTTAAACCACTGTTTTAAAAGGATATATAATTAAAAGCTTTTTCAGTACCAAAGAAAAGATATAAGAATTAAGATACAAATAGGTTAAATTTTATGCACATTAATCAATTCTTACTTTTTATAGCCTTATTTGCAAGGTTATAAAAATTGAAACTTTTTTTATGCTATGCATAATATTTTATGCATACATATATAATAAAAGAGCTAAAACAAGGACTTTTACTGTCAAAAAGCCCAAAACTTAGCATAAACTAAAGTGTTTTGCTATTATTAAGGTATATTATCTGGCATAAAAATTGTATAGTATTTTAGGAATTTAAATTTTAATCAAATCCAAGGATTAATATAATGAATACAGAAATGACATACACTAAAGCATTTGAAACTTTAATATGGAATTTCAGGCTCGATTTTGACCCTGTTGGCATTAAATTTGTTTTTGATGAATCAGAAATTGACAAACTGCCTATTACCCATACAGCTAAACCAAAGCTATCTTTCTGCCAGTATCTTGCAGCGGCAAGGTCAGCAAAACACTCTCTTTTTCTTAAACCAGGACAATGTGCGTGTAAAAATGCCCAGCCTGTTTTCGGCTTTAGATCTCTTGATAAAGAAACGGACTGTAAAAACCATAAAAAATATCTCCTGGATGATGATCTTTCATGGCAGGCTCCACAGGAAAAAGCAAGACTTGAGGAAGGCAGCTGCCATGGAATATATATGGCTCCTTTAAATGAATTTGATAAAATTGATGCAGATCCTGATGTAGTATTTATGATGGTTGTTCCTTACCAGGCATATCATATTTTAAATGATTATATGGGTGCAATGCACAAACCGAATCTGTCTTTTTTTGCCACACCTAATTCAGCTGTATGTTCAGGAAGTGTTTATGCATACAAAAATAAGACTGCAAATATGAACACTATGTGTGCTGGTTCAAAAGCATCCGGAAAAACTGAAATGAACTATATGAATCTTTTTATTCCTGGTGATCAGATTCTTCAGACAGTTGAGCAGCTGGAAAAAAGAATTGAAGTAACAGGCGGCCCCTCCCTTCTTGGTGCTGGTGGACAACCATGGCCCGGACTTGATGTATGTTCAGGATGTCCGATAGTAAAATTTACTGAAGTTGAAAAATAATTTTTTAAGATATTAACTCCTCTTAAAAGTTAATAAACTCCTTTAATCATAAAATAACCTTTTATGATCCGGTGCAGAAAGTTTTTACTTTCTGCACCGCCCCACTCTTTATATTCCGAATGATTTCATCTTCAGTTTATTTACATCTCTTGCAATTAAGAAATTCTAAGGTATAATTTAAGTACAACCAGGGAGGAAATATGAGTTATATAACCTACAGAATAAACAGCTCTTATGAAATTGTATATACATCATCAATGTGGAATTCTTTTGCAAAGGGAAATCATGGAGAAGACAACACAAACAAAATGGTCATGAATAATAATTTAATGGATTTTATAAGTGATCCTGAAACCCGTGAAATCTATAGAATGCTTGTTGAAAAGGCTAAAAAAACAAAACATACAGTCAAAGTTCCTTTCAGGTGTGACTCTCCCGAAGACAGGAGATTTCTTGTGATGGAGATAGAACAACTTGAAAACGGGCTTATTGAATTCAGATCAATTCTTAAAAAATCTGAAAAGCGAAAAACAGTAAGGCTTCTTGAACGAAACATTCCAAGAAATGATGATTTTGTTAAAATATGCAGCTGGTGCAAAAAAGTTTATATTCCTGAAACTGATTCATGGGCAGAAGCAGAAGAAGCAGTAATACATATGAAACTTTTTGAAATGGATAAACTTCCGAGTCTAACTCACGGTATATGTGACAAATGTTACAATGATCTTAGAGAAGCTATTTAGTTGCTGAATAAAAACTCTTTTTTTTATTAGTTCTTAAATTAAATCGAGTTTAAACTTAAAGATACCCGCGTATTTTTGATGTCAAAATTTTCATCTTCCTTTCAGACAAATAATATTCAGCTTATTACGACATATCTGCATTTATAAATCCACGGACTGAATTAATAAGATAAATTTTATCAGCATTTTTAAGATCTTTTTTTAAAATCATCTTTTCAGAAACAATATTTTTATCCAGAAGATAATTACGCATAGTTCCGGGAAGAAGTCCGGCTTTTGAAAACGGGGTATAAAGTTTTTCATTTTTTTTAATTACTATATTTGCAAAGCAGGTTTCAGTTATATTATTATTTTCATTAAAAAGAACAATATCATTAAACTCAGGATGTTTTTTTAAAATATTATTATAAAAACTTCTGTTTGTTGTTTTGTGGTATAAAAATCTGTTTTTTGAATCTACAGGCTCATCTGCTAAACATATTTTCCAGGTTGTTTTATTATCAAGAGGATTTTTTTCAAGCAGATTTTCTTCATATTCAATATTTCCGAATCTGTCACATAAAAGCCTTACCCTTAAAAACTCTTCTGATCTGAAATTTTTAAAAAATTGTAAAAGATTATTTTTTTTAAGCTCAAAAGAAAAGTACTCTGCAGAATCAAGAATTCTTTTTATATGATATTTTTCAAGATAAAAACCATTGCCCGGAATATAAAGTAAAGTTTCAAGAAGCTTAAATTCAGGCTCAGGCTCAGAAATTATTAGAGCTTTGCTCTGGCATTCTTTATACTCCTTTTTAGCAGAAGAATCCCAGACAATTCCTCCACCTGTTCCGTAAAACGCTTTTTTATTTTGTTTATTAATATACATGGTTCTTATTGCAACATTAAAAAGAGATTTTCTGCCGGGCTCAATAAAACCAATAGTCCCTGTATAAACACCCCGGGGATTTTTTTCTGTATGATTTATATATTCCATAGATTTAATTTTAGGTGCGCCTGTTATTGAAGCACATGGAAACATTGCCTCAAAAATTTCACAAACAGATTTATCTGTTGTGCATGTAACTTTAGATGTCATTTGAAAAACTCTTGAATATTTTTCGATTTCAAAAAGCTTATCTGTATTAACACTTGATATTTCGGCAATTTTTCCCATATCGTTTCTGATCATATCAGTAATCATTACATTTTCTGCTCTGTCTTTTTCTGAAGTATAAAGTTCATTTTTTCTCAGGCTGTCTTCTATATTATTTCTTCCCCTCTGGATTGTTCCTTTCATAGGTTTTGAAATAAGTTTATTTTTATCAAGCTTAAAAAAAAGTTCCGGAGAACCGCTTAAAACTGAAAAATCAGGTGTATCTATGAATGCCGAATATTTTGAATCAAGATGTGAAAAATTATTAAAAAAAACTGAAAAAGGGTCATCTTTAAAATCGGTTTTAAGATTAAACGTATAATTCAGCTGATAAATATCGCCTTTAAATATTTTTTCTTTTATAAAATCGATTTTATTTTTGTATTCCTGGTAATCAAAAGGAAGTTCCCAGTTTAAAAAATATTCGGCTTTGCTTAAATTACCAAACAAAATATGGTGTGGGATAATCTCTTTTTTTTTAAATATTCCAAACCAAAATTCATCACAATAATCTTTTTTATTAACTGAAAAATTGGGATCAAAAGCTCTTGATGCTTCATAACTTAAAAAACCGGCAACATAAAACCCTTTTAAAGTCATATCCTCTATATAAGAAAAAGCTTTTTTTATATTTTTATAATTATCTGATCTTATTATTTCAACAGGTTTATTAAACAATACCCAGCTGTTGCTGTTATTTTTAAATATTACACAGTTTTCAAGCATTAAAACAAGTTAACCTTTAATTATAAATATTTTTAAAAATTTATGTATCCCGTAAATATCTAAAATACTTAATTTAGAAAAGATTATTTTTCTAAAATCTGGAATTAACTTAATCTGTAAAAAATTTTATCTGTTTAATAAATTAATGCTAGCTGTTAGATATATCTAACTTTTAATTGACAAAAAAATTGATACGATATATTCACAAAAAAGATAGGCATAACTAACAATATTCAGGAGGTTAATAATGAGCGGTAATCCGCCTTTGAAAACAAAATTTATATTTGGTGAATTTAAACCGGTTTGCCAGACCTGTCCGGTTCTTCCAAAATATTCAGATCTTCTTCATGAGTTTGCAGCGTCACTTGGAAAAGCACTTGATGCAAGAGACAGCTCCACAAAAGAGCACTCAAATCAGGTAGCTGATATATCTTCAATTTTATCAAAATCTTTAAAGCTTAAAAATGAACAGATTGAAGTGATTCACATGGCAGGTCATCTTCATGATATTGGAAAAATAGGAATTTCAGATGAAATACTTTTTAAAAAAGGACCACTTACTTCAAAAGAATGGGAAACAATTAAAAAGCATCCTGAAACAGGAGCTGAAATTGTTTCAGGAATCAAGGGATTTTTAGAAAAAAATTCTATAAAAGATATTATTCTTCACCACCATGAAAGATTTGACGGCAAAGGTTACCCTTTTGGACTTAAAGATTATGACATTCCCATTGGCGCAAGAATTATAGCTCTTGCCGATTCTGTTTCTGCAATGGCGCAGAACAGACCTTACAGAAAAAAATCAGATTTTGACAGCATAGTATCAGAAGTATTTAAAAACTCTTCTTCACAGTTTGACCCCATGGTCGTAAATGCATTCACCAAAAACCTTGAAATAATTGAAAATTATTTAATGAGGTAAATATGGAAATTACAGAATTCACATCTTCAGGTAAAAGAAAAAAACTATATCAGATAAAAGGTCATTATCACTGCTCAATAGTAGGAACATGCATAAGCCTTAAAGAGCTTAATAAAATCAATTAAGATATCCTGATAATCTCGGAAGAAAAAGTACAAAATCGGGTAAATAAGTAATAATCATAAGTACAAGAATCTGAATCAGAAGAAAAGGCATAACAGATTTTGAGACTTGTACAATACCCCGGTTTGCTATAGAACCGGTTATAAAAAGTGAAACTCCCATAGGTGGTGTACAATACCCTATTGCAAGGTTTACTGTCATAATAAGACCAAAATGCAAAGGATCTATATTAAAATTGGAAAGCATTGGAATAATTACAGGGCCGATTATAAGCACAGCTGAAATGATATCCATGAACATCCCGATTAAAAGAAGAAAAATATTCATAACAAGCAAAAAAACAATTGCAGAATCGATATTTGACATTACAAGATCTGTGATTCTGCCTGGTATATTCTCCATTGTTATAAATCTTCCAAAACATGTTGCACCTGCAACTATAAGAAGAAGTGTAGCTGAAGTTACGGCTGAGTTTATTGTTACATAGTATATATCTTTAAATTTCATTGTCCTGTGTATAAAGATCTCTACTGCAAATGCATATACACATGCAACAACAGCAGCTTCGTTGGCTGTAAATATACCTGAGAATATACCTCCGAAAATTAAAACAGGAAGCATAAGAGCAAAAAAACCTGACTTAAATGCTGTAATCACAGATTTAAAATCAGGTGGAGGATTTCTTACTATTACCTTATCATTTCTGAAGTAAAACATTGTATAAACGCATACAAGAACAATAATAAGAATTCCCGGTATAAAACCTGAAAGGAAAAGCCCTTCAAGGGATACATTTGTTATCATTGAATATAAAATCATACCAATACTCGGAGGAATAATTACTCCCAGATTGGGAGCACTTGCCATAAGACCGGTTGAATATGAATCAGGGTAACCGTGTTCTCTGAGCGCAGGAATCATAAATCCGCCTATGGCAACAACTGTTGCAACTGTTGAACCTGAAATTGCCCCAAACATTGCACAGGCCAGAACACCTGCCATGCCGAGTCCTCCAGGAAGAAAGCTTACAAGAACGTTTGCAACATTTATAAGCTTTTTTACAATTGTTCCCTTTGTCATAATATTTCCGCAGAGAATAAAAAAAAGAACAACCACAAGTGCAAAATTATCAAGACTTTTTAAAAGAGTCTGGGCTGTAATCATCAAAGGCATGTCAGTAAAAAGTATAAAACCTGCCAATGCTGTAAAAAAAAGAGACATAAAAACAGGAATGTAAGCTGCCATACATCCTATTAAAATCAAAAAAACTATAATGTCAGATGACAAAAAAGGCATTTAAATATTTCTCCGGGAAAAAATAAAGCAGCAGTAGTTAGTCCGGATTCTGGTAAAATACTGCTGCTGATAAAATAAAATTTAAATCATAAAAAGTCTGTAAAATCTTCCGGCAGATCTTACAATCATAAGAAAGCCGGAAACAGGAAATATCATATAAATCCAGGCCATTGGGATTTTAAGTATAATTGTTTTCTGATTTGTCATTTTCATAAGCTCTATAAGCTCTGCTCCGAACTTAATTAAACAGATTGAAAAAACAACAGTTGCAACAAGAGCCAGAATTTCAAAAAATTTTTCAGATTTCGGGAAAAACTGAACAACTGCATCAATTTTTATCTGAGAACTGTTTTTTACTGCAACTGAAGCGCCTATAAAAGTAGTATAAATTATTACAATCCTTACAAGTTCTTCTGACCAGGCAAGTGTATATGAAAACCCGTATCTTAAAACAACATTCATAAAAAGACTTATAAGTGCAATTATTACACTTGCAAAAAGAGTAAACTCTTCAAAAAATGTTAACGCTTTTTCAAAACCGCGGACTGTTTTTTTAAAATAATACAAATCTATTTCCTGTAATTCAGAAGGGTCTGAACTTCTTTTAAGTAATTATCCGGCTGATATTTATCTCCAGGATAATTTTTATTAATTCGTGGTGCATATTTTTCATGAACAGAAGCTGCTTTTTCTTTAAGAGTTTTCATATCCTGATCACTCATTTCAAAAAATTTAATCCCGGATTTCTTTGCTTTAGCAATCTCGTTTTCTTCCTGTTGTTTTGTTTCTTTTCTTATCTGTTCACATACTTTATGTACTGAATCTTCAAAAGTGTTTCTTAAATCTTCAGGAAGTGAATTAAGCCATGCTTTATTAAAAACCCAGATAAAAAGACCCTGAGCATAATTTACCTGTGTAAAATATTTAGCAACTTCAAATTTTTTAGTTATATTACATACCATGGGTGTATGATCCAGACCTGTAATTACTCCCTGCTTAAGTGAAACAGGAACATCAGACCAGGGCATTACAACTGGCTGAAAATCCCAGTTTCTGTATAAAAGCTGATTAACTTCAGCTTCTGCAATTCGAAACTTAATTTGTTTTGCATCCTCAATAGTTTTTACAGGTTTTGTGGTTGCCCATCCGTAATTTCCGTATCCTGTTATATCAAGACCTGTAATTCCTACATGATCTGCTGCATTTAAAAAATGACTGAAAAGTTTTTTATTATCAGTAAATTTATCGAGTTTTTCAAAAGAATCGACAAGAAAAGGAAGGTTAACAATTCCAAATCTTGAGCCCATATTGGTTGCTGCAACAGAGCTTACTCCCATTCCCTGAACTGCTCCCATCTGCAAAAGGTTCAAAACTTCAACCTCTCCTCCAAGGACAGATAAGGGTTTGTAATCAACATAAATTTTTCCGTTTGTAGCTTCCCATACAGCATCTCTTATTGCAAAACCTGCATAACTTCCCTTAATAACAGGATGAGTAACATTTGAGATAACGCATTTGTATTGTGCACCTGAAGGATCAAAATCGGGCTTCCATTTTTCCATGGAAGACTTTGCAAAGCATATCTGATTTAAAATCAATATAAGCAAAGCTGCCAATAAATATTTTTTCATTTATAACTCCGGAATCTGTTGTTTTATTATATAAATCAATGATTTAAAACTCACTGATTCAACTATTATAATGTTCAGCTAGAACAATAATAACTTCTCTTAAATCGTTTGCATTGAACTTTCTGTAACCTAGCTGGTGCTGAATCAGAAAACCTTCAAATAAAGCTGTTACAACAGCTCCGAATTTCTCCATTTTTGCTCTTTTATTTTTTGTAAAAGGATCAAAAATATCCGCAAATATTTCAGGAGAAAGCCTGTATACTCCCTGAAGAAGCTTTTCCCTTAAATCTTTTGTTTTTGCAGCATGGACTGTGAACTCAAGAAAAATATCAGCCCATCTCGAATCATCAAGAAGGGTTGTTAAAAAATCGAGAACAATTTCAAGGGCTTCATCAAAATCTTTGGCTTCTGATAATTTTTCATCTCTTATGTCTCTGTGCTGCTTTAATTTCTGGCCCATTATATCCAGAAAAATATCTCCCTTGCTGCTCCAGTATCTGTAAAAATTTCCTTTTGCATACCCAGCTTCACAGGTTATTTCAGATATTGTAGCTTCCTCAAAACCCATTTCATTAAAAGTTTTAACAGCAGCTTTCATAAGCTCACTGCGCGTCATCTCCGACTTTTGTTTTTGCCTGCTTACCATAATTTACCTCTTTCATATAATGACCGATGGTCATTTTTAATTTATAATTATGGGAATGTCAACTATAAAGATGACTTGATTTTATTATTCAGATATTGTTTATTTTTCTTCATATATAAAGGTGCTGAAAAACCTTTCCGGTATGATTAATTTTATTCATTCGGTTTTTTGAACTTATTGAATTTTTAATTTGCCACTGATATAGTCTTTTTTCTTTATAATGGTGTAAAATCGGAGAATACAGATGAAAGATACTGTAAATATTCTTAAGGCATTATCTGATAAAAACAGACTAAAAATAATTTATGCTCTCATGGAAACAGATGAGCTTTGTGCATGCCAGATAACAGAAATATTAAAAGTAAAAGGTGCTACAGCTTCAAGACATCTTGCTGTTCTTGCAAGTGCAGGTCTTCTTGAATCGAGAAAAGAAGGAAGATGGGTCTATTACAGAATTAATAACGACTTTTTTGTAAAGTATAATAATGAACTTTATCAATGGATTAAAAACGAAAAAACAAATTCTGAAGAGTTTAAAATTGAACATAAAAAGATCTCTCACATCTTAAAACAAGACCCTGAAGTAATATGCAAAAAACAAAGAGGAGTTGTTTAAGCACTGGAATTTTATTTCAACTCCTCTTTTAAACTAATTTAGTACTTGGCCGAAAACTAGAATTTTTTGTTCAGTTCAAGGCAGATTAAAAATTTAACCGCAGGAATACTGAAGTATTTTGAGGATTAAATTTTTAATCTAACGTAGAAATGGTCAAAAAAGGCAGTTTTCGTTCATCAACTAATTTAGTAAAATATTTTATGATTTATGAACGGATTTAAATTTATGAATACAGTAAAAACTGACTGCATTGAAACGCAATACTCTTTAAAATCTGACTTTATCCATGCATTATCTGCTGTATGGCCTGTTTGTCTTGGATACCTTCCCCTTGGCCTTGCAATGGGCGTATTAGGAGAAAAAGCAGGACTTTCACCGGTTCAGGTATGTTTTATGTCTCTTGCAGTTTTTGCAGGAAGCGGCCAGTTTATTGCCATTTCAATGATTTCAGCCGGAGCTTCCGCATTTTCAATAATTATGACAACATTTATGATCAACTTGAGACACCTTTTAATGAGCTCTTCTCTTTCTGTATATTTTAAAGATGTTCCGGGTAAAAAGCTTTTCCTGTTCAGCTACGGAATAGTTGATGAAACTTTTCTTGTTAATATTGAAAAACTAAAAAGCGGCCAATGGGGAATAAACAGATCTATTATAGTTAATTTTTCAGCTTTTTCTGCCTGGGCTTTAAGCACAACAACAGGATGCTATTTCGGAAAATTTATACCCCAGGATGCATTCGGAATTGATTATGCACTTACTGCAATGTTTATATCTCTTCTGGTGCTTCAGTTAAATAGTTCAATTTATATTATAACAGCTATTATAGCAGGTTTTGGCGCTGTTGCAGTATCAATGATTATTCCGGGAAATCTTTATATAGTTATAGCCTCTGTTTCAGCTGCAGCTGCAGGAGTAGCAATTAAAAAAAAGGTTAAAAAAAATGGAAGATTATAAATATATTCTTATTGTACTTGGAATGGGGATTGTTTCATTTATTCCAAGATGGCTTCCCCTTTTTTACTTATCCAGAAAACAGCTTCCTGATTTAATTGTGGAGTGGCTTGGACTTATTCCTGTATCAATTTTAAGCGCACTTTTATTTCCGGCTTTATTTACTAAAAATAATCCAAAAATTATTTCTCTTGTTTCGCCTGAAACTGCAGCGGCCATCCCAACATTTATATTTGCGTGGATTACAAAATCGATTGGCGGAACTCTTATTGCAGGAATGTTTTTTTACTGGGCAGCGGGAAAGTTTATTTTTACCTGAGTTGAATAATAATTGAGCTAAAACAGAATTTTTTGTTTAAGCAACTGATTTTTGATAAAAAGTTATGTCTGTGCCGGTGCTTAACTGAGCAGCAGATATCATTTAAATTAGTGTATAATTTTTACAAATTACAGAAGTGACTCTTTTTAAAAAAAGACTTCACATAAAATTAAATTGTTTTATAGTGTTTTATAAGATAATTAATGATTTATAAAATATAAAGTTTTTGGTTCATTTACTGATTATATAATAATTTTTAGCAATACTTTCAAGGAGTTTCATAATTGAAATTAAAATGCCCTAACTGCAGTAAAATTTATAATATATCTGAAAGCAGACTTCCTGATAATCCCGATTTAAAATTTAAATGCAAATCATGCAGCGGTATTATTTCTGTTAAAAAAGATATACTACTCGAATTCGAAGATTCAATCAGCACAGACGATAAAACAGAAAAAAAAGAAGAGTTTCTAAGTAAAGCAAAAGCTCTACCTCCGATTCCAAAAATTTTATTTAAAGCAAGAGAAATTATTAATGATGAATCAAGAGATTTAAGAGATCTTGCAGAAGTTCTTGAAAAAGATCAGGCAATGACAACAAGGGTACTAAAAATTGCTAATTCTGTTTATTACTCCCTTAAAAGTCCTGTTAATTCTGTTCAGCAGGCTTGTGTTATTCTGGGTGCAGATACCCTGCTTCAGATGATTACACTGGCAAGTACTTCAAAACTTTTGAGCAAAGAACTTAAAGGCTACTCAGTAAGTTCCGGAGAAGTTTTTTCACACTCAACAGGTGTTGCTTTTGCAGCAAGGCTTATTGCCTTTGAAACATTTCCTGAACTTGCAGCAGAAGCTTTTTCAGCCGGAATTCTTCATGATGCCGGAAAACTTGTTCTTGATGAACATCTTGTAAAAAACAAGGAATTCTTTGTTGCTAAAGTATCTGAAGGTATACCTGTTCATACTGTAGAAAAAGAAATTTTCGGATTTGATCATGCTGAAATCGGACACGATTTTTTAAAAAAATGGAATATACCTGATGTCCAGTGTAAAGCCATCAAATGGCATCATGAGCCTTCTAAATCAGAAGGCAATGAACTTGCATATATTCTTCATGCAGCCAATGCACTTGTTCTCCTCCTGGAAGAAATGAACGTAAATGATAGTATTCAGGTAGAAACAGAGACTCTCGATTTTTTAAAACTTGACTGGGAAAAACTTGAAAAGATCAGAGCAGAAGCTAATAAAGCTACAGAAGAAGTTTTCCACGGATTCATAAATTAAGCATAAAAAATAAATTATTATATATCTGAATTGAACGTTAATATTTTTTAAATTATAAAACGCTCAATTCAGCTTATTCTTTTTATCAAACAAAATCCCTTGGTATTTTCTCATCCCAGGTTTTAGTAAAAATGCGGCTTTCATTTCTGTAAGCATCCAGATCAGCTTTTATTCTGAACTCTTTCTTATCAGATGTCATTACAGTTTTTGTAATTATATAGATCTCTTCCTCTTTTGTTTTAAAACTTCTTCTTGTCTTAATTTCAGCTTTTAATGAATCATAGCTGTTATTTGTGTAAGAATATTTTTCATTAGCTGTACTACCAAATTTCAGATCTTTATCCTTAAGATAAAAAGTTTCTTCTTTATTTATGACATTTAATGAATTTTGATTTGTTGCAAGATTGTAATCAACATTCCAGCAACGATATGCAGGTTCTTTTAATTCAATATTTTTGTCAGGAATAAGATCTGAAGGAGGAGGATCAAAAACCGGATTTTTTGCTTCTGATGTATCTGTTTCAGGAATCAGAATTTTGGAGTTATCTGTATAAACTGTAATTTCAGCAGGTTCAGGCGAAGGCCATGCAAGAGGCCAGTATGAGGAAGAAACAGCAATTCTTAAGCTGTGTCCTTTTTTAAAACAATGAGCAGCATAATTAAGTTTTACTCTGACCCTGTATTTTTTAAAAGGTTCAAGTTCTTCAGGAAACTCATGGCTGTTTCTGTGGGTCAGATTTAAAAGACCGTATGAAACTCTGGATGAATTTCCATCCGGATCAACATCACAAAGCCTTACTGCAACCATAGCCTGTGGTTTGTCTGAACTTATTTCAAGTTCAGCTGTTACAGCACCTGCAATTTCAAGCTCATGATCAAGTGGTCCGTAATCGAATACAACAGAACCTCCGTCATCTTCTCGCTGATCCTTGGGCAGATCTGTAGATTCAGCATATGAGCACCATTTCCCTGCAAAAAAGCCTGTGCTCAACGGACTTTTTATGCTTATTTTTTCATTTTCATCATTTTTTTCACTAAGATTTTTATTTAAAAGCTTATTTCCTGAAAGTCTGTATTCCTGTGGTTTAATGGTTGTTGATGGCCATCCATCCAGAGCAACAAAGCGTCCGGGTCGCTGACTTTTATATGGTGAAAAAGAATCCTGCATCCATAAAGTAAGCTTTGGATCATTTTTTACGCCGTTATCAATCCCTTTAAGATGAAAATCCCACCATCTTACGCATTCTTTTATAAAATCGATACTCGGCCCCGGTCCGCCAAGATGAGGATATTTATGATTCCAGGGACCAACCAGACCCTTGACAGGTGAAGACAGCTTTTTAACAAGCCTGAAAACACTGTTTGAATATCCGTCTGCCCATCCGCTTATTGCAAAAACAGGACATTTTATTTTTGAATAATCCTCACAAACCGAGCCATGCTTCCAGAAAAAATCTCTTTTCTGATGTTCAAGCCAGTTTTTTACCCATAAGCCGCTATTTTCAAGACGCTGTTCCCACAGATCAAACCAGATATCGCCAACTAAAGCAGGATCAGGGGGAGTTGAATTAAAGTCAAACATTGTTGAGGCCCATGAAAAATTATCAAGAAGAAGGCATCCTCCCATGTAATGCACATCATCAGCATATCTGTCATCTGTGGAACATAGGGTTATAACCGCTTTTAAAGGCTCAGGCTGAAGTGCAGCCAGCTGAAGACCACTGAACCCTCCCCATGAAATCCCAATCATTCCAACATCTCCGTTGCACCATGGCTGATCCGAAAGCCAGTTTATAATTTCTATTCCATCTTCAAGTTCTCTTTCAAGATATTCATCTCTTAAAACCCCTTCTGAATCTCCGCTCCCTCTTATATCTATCCTGAGACTTACATACCCTTCTTCAGCAAAAAAGGGATGAATCATTGAATCCCTTTGCGCAGTAACATCATTTTTTCTGTATGGAATAATTTCAAAAACAACCGGAACAGGCTTTTGTTCAGCATCTTCGGGCATCCATGCAGTTGCTGACAGATTTACTCCGTCATTCATTTTTATTTTAATATTTTCGACTTTTTTTACTGTTTTTTTGAGCATATACAATTTTGTCCTTTAATTTCACAAAAAATAAAATCTCAATATCCAGATTAAATTAATCTTGCATTGGATTATTCTTTAATATATTATTTAAAAAAATCTACATTACAAATCATTCTCATTCTAAACAGCTCATATTTAAACTGTTATACTCTGTTTTCCTTAAAAAAACCGGTAACAGAATACAAATAAGATTACAAACCAAATTTTTCAGATTTTTAAAAGATAAAATATTCTATAAAAAAATTACAGTATATCAAGCAGCCTCAATTCAGGTGCAAAACCGCTCTTATTCAAATCCGGTCTCTGTATTAAGGCCAGAAGCTGCTCAATGAGCATCTGAAAAGGCTGCTGATATTGAAAATTTCAAGTCTAGTGGATACGATTTATTTTTATTTGTTAAGCTATAAAATATATTTATAAATATCTAGATAAAAGAATTAAATCTTTAAAACCTATGACTCGCCTCTTACCTTTAATACAATTTTACAAGTCAAAAAAATCATTGCATTTATTAAAAATTCATTCCATAAATTTATTTCGTATACAAAACAAATTTAATCATTAGCTTTACTGGAGATAAAATGGCTCAACTTCTTTCAGACCCAGGAGACCAGGAATTTCTTTTATTTGAAATTTTTAATATTGATAGTTTTTCAAATTCAGTCAAATTCAGCGATTTCAACAAAAAAACATGTAAAATGATCTTAAAAGAAGCCCGGAAACTTGCTGTAGAAGAACTAATCCCCTCAAACAAGGAAGCAGATGTTCATAATGGTCATCCAGACGGTGTTAATTTTATTAATGGAGAAATTTTGGTTCCGAAATCTTATCACATCCCTTATGAAAATTTCTGCAAAGGAGGCTGGCTTGCAATGTGTGATGAAGAACAGTGGGGAGGACAGAATATGCCCCAGCTTCTTGCTGGGGCATGTGTTGAACTTTTTATGGGAGCAAACCCTTCATTTTTCAATTACCCTGCTCTTACCCACGGAGCCGGAGCCATTGTAAAAGAGTTTGGCAATGATTTACTAAAACAAAAATACCTTAAAAATATGTTCTCAGGAAAATGGGCAGGAACCATGTGCCTTACAGAATCTCAGGCAGGTTCTGATGTAGGAGCAGTAGATACAAAAGCTTTTAAAAATCAAGACGGCACATATTCCATAGAAGGAAACAAAATATTTATTTCAGGTGCAGATTCAGATCTTGTGGAAAATGTTATTCATCCAGTGCTTGCCAGAACAGAAAATGCACCTTCAGGTACTTCAGGAATATCACTTTTTCTTGTTCCAAAATATCGGCTGGATGATCAGGGAAAAACCACAAATATAAAAAATGATGTAGAAATAACCGGAATTGAAGAAAAGCTTGGTATGCACGGCAATGTTACCTGCAGCGTATCATTCGGATCAAAGAAAAAATGTACAGGAGAGCTTGTTGGTAAAGAAAACAAGGGTATGAAGTATATGTTCCTGATGATGAATGAAGCACGTCAGGGAGCTGCACTCCAGGCTCTTGGAATATCTTCTGCATCATATGCAAATGCAGTAAACTATGCAAAAGAAAGAATTCAGGGTCCGGATCTTCTTGAAGCAGCCAAAGATAACCCTGTTAAAGTCCCAATTATACAGCACCCTGATGTGAGAAGAGAACTTCTTACAATGAAGGCACTTATAGAAGGCAACAGATTTTTATCATATTACCTGAAATGGTGTACAGATAAAGCAAACATAACTAAAAACAACGATCAAAAAGAAAAGTTTAAAAATATTATTGAGCTTTTAACTCCTGTTTCAAAAGCTTATACAACTTTTAAAGGTATTGATATCACTGCATCAGGGATTAAGGTTTTTGGAGGATACGGTTTTATTGAAGAATATCCCCAGGCACAGTTTTACAGGGATGTAAGAATAAGTTCGATTTATGAGGGTACCAACGGAATTCAGGCCATGGATCTTTTGGGTAGAAAACTTGGGATGAAACAAGGCAAACCTTTTCTTGACCTTATGAATGAAATCCAAAAAACTGTTAAAAAAGCTGAAAATTCAGGTCTTAACAATATATCTGAAAAACTGTCAGGACTTCTTTCAAAAGCAGGAGAAGCAGCAGCATCAATAGGGAAAACAGCTTCAGGGGAAAATATTCTTGATGCATTTGGTTCAGCTTCAATTTTTCTGGAGTCTGTTGGAGACCTTTGCATGGCATGGGCCCATGCTGAAAAAGCTTCAACAGCTGCCGGTAAAATTGAAAGTTCAGGCAAAAAGGATAAAACCTTTTACCAGGCTATTCTGAAAACAGCAGAATTTTACTATGATGTTATTGTACCTGAATCCCTTGGCAGACTCGATTCTCTTAAAAAAATAACAAAAACAGTTATGTCTATGCCGGAAGCAGGTTTTGCATCAAAATAAAAAATAATGTAAAAAATGACCGGGTTAAACAGACAAAAGCTACTCAGATTTTCGAAGTGTAATAAAATTTATTTCACCCGGAGACCATAAACGCATCCTGGGACCCCATGTTCCTGTTCCTTTTGACACAAGAAGAAGCATTTCATCAATTGTGTAAAGACCTGTTATATATGGATACTGACTTTTTACAAGATAATTAAAAGGCCATATCTGACCGTTATGTGTATGGCCTGAAATCATAAGATCAACACCTGCATCAGCTGCTTGTTCTGCCATCCACGGTGTATGTGATATAAGAATAACAAGTCCTTGATTTTTATTTTCCAGAGCTTTTTCAAGATCAGATTCAGCTTTTCCTGAATGTCTTCGTGAAGATGTAAAATCATCTACTCCTGCAATTACAAGACCAGGCAAAGGACTTGCGTTTTCATTTGAAAGAAGCGGGATATCAGCTTTTTTAAGAATTTCTCCGGTAACATCTTTTCTTCCGGAGCGAACAGTATCATGGTTTCCCCTTACAGCCCATACTCCAAAAGGGGCATCAAATTTTTTCATAACAGGTATTATTTCTTTAATATTACTTCTTCTTTCAAAAAGATCGCCTGCAAGAACAATTAAATCAGGATTTAATTGTTCGAGCTGTTCTGTTCTCCGGCTGAGCCACTCAGCTCCTATCATCATTTCACCTGCATGAAGATCAGAAAGAACAGCAAGTGTAATACCGTCATATTTATCAGGCAGATTTTTTAAAAATACTTCCCCGGTTTGAACAACAGGAGGACGAAGTCCCTGAAAATGGGCAATAATAATAAGTACTGCTCCAAAAACAGCAGCAGTTGTCTTTATACGACCTGAATACTTTTTAAAGAAAAAACCGAATCCGCATATTATATCTGCAATAAAAAATGTTACAAAAAGCAGAAATACAGATGCTGTCCACTGCATTCCCGCAACTTCAAGAAGAGCTGATATAATACCAAAATCGCTGTGTCTGTATATACGGCTTATTAAATATACAATCCAGGTAAGTATTCCTGTAAATATAACTGCTTTTCTTCGTGATTTTTTTTTATTAAAAAAAGGCAGAAAATAGATTTTTGCAAAAACATAAATATGCAGAAAAGTTATAATTGATGTTAAAATAGTACCGAAAAAAGAAATAATATCCCCCTTGTTCAAAATATTCTTTTGAGCTTAATTTACTTGTGAGCAAATTTATAGTTTACGCGATTATTAAATTTAAATATTCTTGTCTTTAAAAGTCGACCAGTTCAAAAAAACATACATAAGGCAGTTTATTCTCTCAAAAAAGGAATATTATCATTTAAAATATTTTTAACCCGGATTTTTTCCTTTTGTAAAAAAAGATAATCATCATTAACACTCATGGGCCCTCCCATAAGAACAACTCCGCAATTTTTTTCAATTTCAGGGAACTAAAAATCGTATGCATTTAAAATTTCAAGCTTAATACTGTTTTGCTCAGCCCATTTTTCTATATATCCGAACCCTTCAAAGGGAACATGTTTTACAATATATATTTTTTTTCAAATAACAAACTCCATAAAATAAATCAGTTACCGATAAAACTGCACCCTGGACCTGAAATCATGCTTCTGCCTCCGGATGCAGGTTCAATATTCAGCTGAAGAGGAACTGAATCCTTCAAAGCCTGAACATGGGAAATAACACCTATTACCTTACCTTTGCTGTTAAGTTTTCCAAGACTTTCAAGCGCAGTTTCAAGGCTTTCATCATCAAGGGTTCCAAAACCTTCATCAAGAAAAAGTGAATCAACCTTTATATTTTTTCCTGCCATATTTGAAAGTCCAAGGGCAAGACAAAGACTTACAACAAAAGATTCTCCTCCTGAAAGATTTTTTGAAGACCTTATTTCTCCGCCCTGATAATTGTCTATAACATTGAGTTCAAGGGGATTTGTTAAATCTCTTGTAAGAAGATACCTGTCAGTCATTTCCTGTAACTGTCGGTTTGCAAGATTTACCATTACTTCAAATGTAAGTCCCTGGGCAAAATTTCTGAATTTTTTCCCATCTGAAGAACCTATAAGTTCATGGAGATTATTCCATTTTAAGCATTCTTTTTCCTGGTTTTTAATCTCTTCAATTTTTTCTTTGAATTTTATTTGATTTTCTTTGTTGCGGTTTAGGGCTGAATTAATTTCACCTTTTTTTTCATTAATAAAGGCAAGTTTATTATTATATTCCTCTTTTTCTTTTAAAAGATCTTTATAATCTTTTTCTGATTTATGATTTTGCTTTTCTTTTTCCAGAGTAATTTCAAGATTTGCTAAAACAGATTTTACATTTTCAATATTTTTATTATTTTCATCAATTTTATTCTTAAGATTTTTTCTTTCTTCCAGGGTAAGATAAGCTTCAAGATAATTTTTTTCAGAATCAAAACCTTTATTTTTAAGCTGTTTTACAAATTCTGATTCAAGTTCATTAATCTCTTTTTCAAGCTCTGATATATTTGTATGAATATCTTTTATTTTTTCTTTTGATAAATAATACATTTTTGATGCCTGATTATGTTTTTCAAAAGATTTATTAAAATCTGTTTCAGATTTCAAAATTGAATTTTCAATATTTTTTTCTTCTGTATCAGGATCTTTATCACCAAAAATTTCTTTTCTTTCATAAACTAATTTTTCAAAATCAGAGTTTCTTTTTTCAAATAATTTTTTATTTTCTCCAAGCTCGTTTAATTTAGTTTCCTTTGCCTGATTATTAAGATCAATTTTTGAGCTTATTTTTTGAATTTCATTTTTTATCTCAATTTCTGCTTCTTTTTTTTCATTCCATAAATCGTATCTTTTTTTAAGCATTGAAATTATTTCATCAGGATTTTTTTCATCAGGGCCTGATACATCAATACCTTGAAGTTCTTTATAAATTGAATTTTTTGTATCTTTAATCTGTAAATCTAAATTTTGTTTTTCATCAGATATCCTTTTAATCTCATTTTTTGTATTTGTTATCTTATTATTAAGATCAATTTGTTGTTTTTCGGTTTCAGAATATTTTAAAGAAATTTTATCAAGCTCTTGCCTGCTAAGCTTTATATAATTTTCTGTTTCATAAATATTTTTTATTTTTTTCTTATAATCCAAAGAGATTTTTTCAAGTAAATCTGTTTTTTCAGCAAGACCTTTTTCAATATTTTCAAAATCTATCTTTAATTTTTCAAGCAGCTCAAAATAGAGAGCTTTTTTATTTTCAGCTTCTGATTCAATCTCAGAAATTCTTATTTTTAAATTTTTAATTTCCGAGTCGGTTGTAATTTTAGAAGCATTAAGTTCATCCAAGAAAACGGCTAATTTTTTTCTTTTATCTTTTTCAGTGTTTAATTTTTTTTCTTCATCACTTTTTTCAGGGACACCTTGCTGCGAATAAGGATGCTTTGTTGAACCGCATAAAGGACAAGGTTTATTATGTTCAAGCTTTTTTCTTTCTTTTTCAAGACTTTCAATTTTAGATAATAAAATAACCTGCTTTTCAAGAAGCTCTATTGTTTTATCGTAATTTAAAAGATTTATTTTTTCAAATTCAAGTTTTTGTATTATTTCTGTTCTGGTTTTTTCAGCATTTTTAAGCTTATCTTTTAATTCATCTCGTTTTTTTAAAAGCTCTTTTTCTGCGCCTATTAATTCAAAAGATTTTTTAGCTGATTCATAATCGTTTTTTATTTTTTCAAGATATGAATTTAATTGCTCAGGAGTTTTTCCTTCAAGAAGGTTATAAAGTTTTTCATTTAAACTTGTTAATTTTTTATTTTCAGATTCATAATCTTTTTTTATTTTTTCAAACTCTTGTGATTTTTTATTTAATTGTTTTTCAAACTCACCCAGACTTGATTTAAGTTCTGAAATTTCTCTATCTTTTGATGTTGCTGTTTGGGTATCTTTTTTTAAGGACTCTAAATAAGATGTTATTTTATAATAATTATTAATCAGTTTTTCATGATTTTTATTTGCTTTTAAATACTCTTCTGTTTTTTTAAGCTCATTTTGTTTTTGCTTTAAATCTGTTTCATTTTGATTTTTTGCTTTAATTTCTTTTGATAAATCATGTTCTGATTTTTTAATCCGTTCTTCAATTGAATTTAAATCTTTTTGTATCTCTTTTAAAATAGTATCTTTTTTTCTTGCCTCATTTAATATTGCTAATTTCTGATTTTTATCTTTTTTTAAATTTTCAAGAACTATCTTTTTTTCATCACTGTCTTTTTTGGATGATTCATATTCTTTTTCATAAAACAAAAGATCTTTTTTAAAAACTTCAAGATCTTTTAAATATTTATTGTAAGTTTTCCTTTTCAGATTCAGGTTATCATAAAATCTGTCAAGCTCAGCTGCTTTTTCAGCAAGTTCCAACTTTTCTTTTTCAGGCTTTAAAACTTCTTTTAAAGCGTTTAATGATTCAAGCTCTTTTTTCCTTTCTTCAATTTCAGTGTTAATTTTTTTTAAATTATCTATATGATTAATACTTTTTATAATATCATCAAAAATCTGTAAAACCGATTCATGCTCCTTATTTAAAGACTCAAGCTCTTCATAAAAAACCTTTTTTTGCTGATCATCAAAAATCTCAATTCCTTTAATCTGATTATTAAGGTTTTCCAGAAGTTGTGACTCTGATCTTTTTTTTTCATGAACTTTTACAGAAATTTCACTGTATATTTCAGTTCCTGTTATCTCTTCAAGAATCGGGGCTCTTTCACCCGGAGTTGCATCAAGAAATGCGGCAAAACCACCCTGGGCAAGAAGTGCAGACCTTGTAAATCTTTCAAAATCAAGTCCTGTTTTTTCCTTAACAGTAAAAGGAACTTTACTTAAACCTGTTTCAACAATTTCTCCTTTTTCATTAAATATTTCATGCTTTGGCGGCTGAAGCTTTTCACCTGCTTTTTTTCTTGATCTGTGCTGAGCAAAAAAAGCTGTGAAAATCCCTTCTGATGATAAAAAAGTTACCTCGGAAAAACATTCTCCCTTTGTTCTTGACATGATTTCATTAAAAGATGATGTAATTTTTCCAAGCCTTGGGGTTTGTGCATAAAGTGCAAGTGTTACTGCATCAAGAACTGTTGATTTACCTGATCCTGTAGGTCCGGTTATGGCAAATATACCTTCGGCCTGATACGAACTTTCTTCAAAATCGATTGTCCACTCACCCTCAAGTGAATTTAAATTTTTAAATCTTAATTTTAAAATTTTCATATTCAGTCTGCATTCTTGTCTTCTTCATAAATTAAATTTACAATTTCTTTATAAGCCTGTTTAAGCTCAGGCCTTGATTTTTCAGGAATTTCATTTGAATCAAGGCATTTATCAAAAACCTCGAATACATCAAGTTCTTCAAGAACCTGATCTTTTTCACTGTCTGATTCAATTTTTTCAGCTATTTTTTTATTTTTGATTCTTACTATATCAACCTCTGATCCTTTTACTATATCTTCAGTTCTTTGCCTTAAATCTGCCCGTAATTCATTATCTTCATAAATAACTTCTGCAAAACAATTTTCGTTTTTACTTACAAGCTCTGAAAGATTTGAGTTTATTTGGTCAAAATTTCCTTTAACAGAATAAAGCTTTTTAAATACAGGGATTTCAATTTCTTTTATATCAGTTGAATCATCTGTAAATTCAACCATAATAACCTTTTTTTTCTGATTTGCTTCATTAAAGCCCATTGGAAGAGGAGAACCACTGTATCTGAAATTATTAAGACTTTTAATTTTTTGTGGAATATGAAGATGGCCAAGTGCAAGATAATCTATCTCTTCAGGAAAGCTGTCAAGTCCTATATGTCCTATTGAACCTGCATAAAGCTCCCTTACACCGTCATCAGAATAAGTCAGTCCGCCTGTGGCAAAAAGATGACCTGTAGCAATTATAGGGATATTTCCACCATTTTCTTCTCTGATTTTTAAAGCGTATTCAACAGCTTTTTGATAATGGGATTTTATACCTTCAGTTATTTTCTTTTCTTTATCACCAAGCGACTCTCCGCTTTGCGCAGTTCTTACATCCCTGTCCCTGAGATATGGTACACAGCAGAAAACCGCTTTTTCACTTTTTTTATTTTCAAGAAGAATTACTTCCTTTGAAATATCAGATTCAGCCTCACCAAATACATGAACTCCAAGATTATCTAATATAGCTCTCGGAGCATTGAGAAGGGTTGGTGAATCATGGTTCCCGCCTATAATAATTATATGGGAACAA
The DNA here is from genome assembly GCA_051744925.1 of Thermodesulfobacteriota bacterium. Taxonomy (GTDB): domain Bacteria; phylum Desulfobacterota; class Desulfobacteria; order Desulfobacterales; family JACKCP01; genus JACKCP01. The sequence continues at coordinate 41,894 of JBNJDM010000003.1, forward strand.
TCTGTTTTTAAAAGATCTCTTAAAAAATTATAATATATTTCAAGTGATCTGTTTCCCGGAGTTGTATTATCAAATATATCCCCTGCAGCTACAACAATATCTATTTTATTTTCATCAACAATTCTTACAAGCCACCCAAGAAACATTTCAAATTCTTCATATCTTTTTCTTGAATACAGCCTTCTGCCTATATGCCAGTCTGAAGTGTGGAGAATTTTCATTTTTTCCCAATATTTTTCAGTTCATAATTTTTTTAATTGATGATTTGATAAGTTCTCTTTAGAATCTTTTAAAGAATAATTCTATATAACAGGAGCTGATTGGATGATCAAAGATATTAATAATGAATTAACAAATCATATTTTTTCTGTTCTTAACTCTGATATAAAATATTTCCTTGATATCGGATGCGGTGATGGGGATTTAACCGCAAAAATATCAGAAAAATGCAGATTCACAGCTGGTATAGAACCTGATTTTAAAAAAATTAGTCATACAAACAAAAAATCCTCAGACAAACTTTTTTTTCTTGTTAATACAGGTACAGAACTTTCATTTAATGACTCATCATTTGATATGGTTTTATTTTGTCAGTCTCTTCATCATATTCCTTCTGACATGCAAAATTATGCCCTTAAAGAGGCAGACAGAGTTCTTAAAAAAAACGGAATTATGCTTATAATTGAACCTTTGTACAACACAGGACTTTACGGAGAACTTGTTGCTCTTCTGAATAATGAAAAAGAACTTAAAGCAAATGCACTCAAGGAAACAAAAAAACTTGAAAAACAAAGCTACACCCCTGTTTTTGAAAAACAGCTTAAAATAGATTTTCTCATAAACGGATTTGATGATTTTTATAATTCCAAAGTAGAAAACAAACCGGGTATTAACTGGAATAAAAATATTGAATCAGATGCAAAAAAAATTATTGCAAAAGGAGAGAAAAAAAATAACGGCAAAATTATAATCGACTATTTTATCAATTCTTTTTGTTTTAAAAAAAATTAAATTTTTTTTAAAATTGTGCTTCTTGTTTAAATTAAAATGTAGTGTAATTATTACACATAGGGTAATAATTACCCGCAAAAAACTGTAACAAAAATACTTAGTACAAAACATTAAATTTTATTTTTAGTTATATTTCAAGAATTTATAGACATGGCATAAAATTTGTATTATATAGTACAAATGGTTAAATAATTATCAGCTTAAGCAGCATAATAAAAAGCAGATAAGCAAATTTTTCATTGTTCTCCTTCTTAAAGACCCCCTGATGAAAATCAGGGGGTTATTTTTTTTTAAAAAATTATTTAAAAAAAACTTTTTTTTTAAAATAAAAACAAGTATAGTATTTAAAATTAATAACAGAAAACAATATTTGTTTTCTAAAGAAGGGTTCTCTCCTAAGATCTAATCTTAATAATAAATTAGAATTTTCTTAAGAATGTAATCCAGCAACAATCAAAATGTAATAATTTAAGGAAAAAGTTAATGGCAAACGGAATTGTAAAGTGGTTCAACGAGAGTAAAGGTTATGGTTTTATTGAGCAGGAAGAAGGATCAGATGTTTTTGTTCACCATACAGGAATAAACATGGACGGATTTAAGACTCTTGCAGAAGGTCAGAGAGTAGTATTTGACGTTGCAGAGGGTCCAAAAGGAAAAAATGCTGTAAATGTAACTCCTCAGTAGCATTTTTTTATAGCAATAAAGATTTTAAAGCGCCTTTTTTTTTAAAGGCGCTTTTTTTTTGCGTAAATTCAAGAATAATTTTTAACAGTAAATTCTAAACTTAATATCAGTGCAGCTTGAAAATCGTTTAATTTAAGTATAACCTTGCAAAACAGAATTTGACATTTGCACAAAAAAAATTCTAATATTTTTCTTTTATTTGAACGGAGGTTATAAATTGGTTTCAAAAATACTGATATTAAGGTTTCCCGGAGATCTTACACATAAAGCTCTTGTTTGTAATCTTGTCAAAAGATTTGATCTTACTTTTGCAATACTTCATGCAGAAATTTTTCCCAGAAAAGAAGGGCTTCTTATTATAGAACTTTCAGGGAGAAAAGACCATTTTGAAGATGGTGTTGAATACTTAAAATCACGCGGTGTAATTGTAAAAACTGCAGATCAGGAGATTACACGTGACGAGGAAAAATGTATTCACTGCGGAGCCTGTACTGCTGTTTGTCCGACACAGGCGCTTTTTATAAAAAGACCTGAAATGTTTGTTGAGTTTGATCAGGAAAAGTGTACTGTCTGCGAGTTATGCGTACTTACCTGCCCTGTAAAGGCTATGATTGTAAGCCCAAAAAATGAGCATTTTTTTTAGCAATGAGTAAAACAAAAATTGCAGCTGCAGTAAGCGGAGGCATAGACTCTCTTGTTGCTGCTTTTATTTTAAAAAAAAAATATGATGTAACAGGAATTCATTTTTTTACAGGTTATGAATCCCGGAAAAAATCTCATATAAAATCCGAGATAGAAAAGATGTGTAAACATATTGATATTCCTGTTTTTTTTGTTGATATTACAAATGAATTCAACGAAAAAGTTGTATCATATTTTAAAAATTCATACCTGAGGGGTTATACTCCTAACCCATGTCTTATATGCAATCCATTTATAAAATTTTCGCTTATTCCAAAAAAAGCAGAAGAACTTGGAATAGATAAAATTGCAACAGGCCACTATGTAAGAACTATAAAAGATAATACCGGTAATATATATATTTCAAAAGGAATGGATGAATCAAAAGACCAGTCTTATTTTTTATCAATGGTTAAACCGGATGATTTAAAAAAAGCCGTATTTCCACTTGGTACACTTAAAAAAAGTCAGGTAAGAAAAATTGCAGATAACTTCGGGCTTTACCCTGTTGAAAAAAAGGAAAGCCAGGATATCTGTTTTATTAAGAATAAAGACTACAAGGATTTTCTTAAAAAAGATAAATCTTTTACTTTTAAAAAAGGCGATATAAAAGACATAACAGGTAAAAAAATCGGAACACACAACGGTGTTTTTAATTTTACAATAGGCCAGAGAAAAGGGATCAACTGTCCCGGGCCTTATCCTTATTATGTAACTGAAATAATACCTGAAAAAAACCTTGTAATCACAGGCTCAAAAGAAGATCTTTGTTCTGATTATCTTTTTGCAAAAGATTTAAACTGGTTTAAATCACCTGAATTTCCCGTATATGCTAAGGTTAAAATCAGATATTCACACACTCCCCAGAAGGCTTTCATTGAAAAACCTGATAATAAAAACAGGGTTAAAATAATATTTTCTTCACCTGTAAAGTCTGTAGCTCCGGGACAGGGAGCTGTTTTTTATGATGATGAAGATAAAATAATTGGTGCAGGATATATATCAAAAGAAAATGAAAAAATTTAAATCAATAACTCTTGGCTGCAAATGTAATCAGTTTGAATCCGATTCAATAGCAATGCAGCTTAAAAATAAAAACTTTGAATACTCCGACTCAGAACCTGATATTGTTATTGTAAATACCTGTACAGTTACTTCCAGAGCCGGAGTTCAGTCAAGACAGGAAATTAGAAAAGAGTTAAGAAATAATCCGGATGTAAAAATTTATGTCACAGGATGTCACTGCCAGACACAGCCGGATGAAATAAAAAAAATCAGCCCTGATATTGTTTTAGTTCCCCAGGATAAAAAAAATTTAATTCCCGATCTTATTGAAAAAAATTATGACCTTAGTGGTGCTGACGTAAACAGCGTTTGCACAGATCAGGTCTTCAGATTCATGCCCACAGGCAACTTTGAATCTAAAACACGGGCATATTTAAAGATCCAGGACGGATGCAATTCATTTTGCTCATATTGTATTATACCATATGCAAGGGGAAGAAGCAGAAGCATGGAGTTTGAAGTTGTGCTTCAGGAGCTTGAAAGGCTTAAAGAAAGCGGATACAAAGAGATTGTTCTTACAGGGATTCATATAGGCCTTTACGGAAAAGACCTTAAAAACAAGACAGACTTTACCTCTCTGATCAAATATATTGCAAAGCGCAAAAACAATTACCCAAGACTTAGAATAAGTTCAATTGAACCAGATGAAATTACGGATGAAATAATCGAAATTGCATCTGAAGACAGTATTCTCTGCCCTCATTTTCATATTCCTTTTCAAAACGGTGACGATTATATTCTTAAAAAAATGAAAAGACCTTATTCTTCAAAATTTTTAAAAGATCTTACTTTAAAAATAAAAAACAAAATTCCGGATGTTTCAATGGGAGCTGATATTCTTCTCGGTTTTCCTGGAGAGTCAGAAACCTGTTTTACAAACACTTATAATTTGCTTAAAGATCTTCCTGTTTCATATCTTCATGTTTTCCCTTTTTCTCCGAGAAAAAATACTCCTGCAGCAGAATTTAAAAATCAGGTAAACGGGAAAATTACAAAACAAAGGTGTGAAATCACAAGAAATCTTGGTGAGGTTAAAAAAGAGGAATTTTACATGTCCCAGTCAGGGAAAAGAAAAAATATTCTTTTTGAAAATCAAAGAGATAAAAATACATCTCTTTTAAAAGGTTTTACACAAAATTATGTACAGGTTTTTTATAATGGTGAAGATGATCTTAAAAACCAGGTTACTGAATTAAAAATGATTTATAATAAAGATAAACAGATAATGGAGGCAGAACTTTAAAAACAAAAGCCTCAATTTAATTTAAAAAACAAAAGACCTTTCAACAATATCCCTTGTTCTTCTTATAATTTTTTCATAATAACTGCTGTTTCTCTGGAGATAAAATTCTATCTGAAAATTCTGGTTTTCATCTTTTATCTGCTTTAATTTTTTCTGAAGCCCGTACGGAGAATTTATCCTGGTTACAAAAAGTTCTCCCCAGGTTGTTTTATAAATAAGTGCAAAATTGTTAATATTTTTTTCATAATGAACCTCCTCAAAACTTACAACAATAAAAACTTTCTGAATTCTTTCTTTTTTAAGATAAAACAAAGGTGAATTATCAAGAACATCGCATCTTCCAAGAAAATCCTTGAGTTTTAAAGAAAGATTAATAATTTCCTGAAGGCTTACACTGGTAGGATTCGGCTCCATTCTTATTCTTCCGACTTTAAAAAGATCATTCCACACAGTAAAGGCCGCAGCCCTTACTATATCGGCACCTTTAAAAAGAGGCACAGAGCGGTCATTGCCTGCAAATACTTTCCAGACCTTATCTTCATAAACAAAAGTGATATCCAAAAGATTAAACTGTTCAACAGGTTTCGGGACAAGATTGACCTTATTTTTTTTCTTTTGATAAATTGAGGCAATTTTTCTGCCCAGAACTGTCAAATCTCTTTTATTTATATGGGCATTCTGCCTGCCTGCTGATGAAATTATTTTATAAAAACCAAAAAGCTCCTGAACAAGTCTTTTCCCAAGCTGTATCTGAGTTGCCATATCCCAGTTATTAAAGTTTGAAAGATGGAACTGAACATCTCTTGGTATGCCTGAATTTTTTAAAAATCTGTTTACAAGATCTTTTTTAAGCTGATTTTTTTCCACTACCTTCATGTTGCATCTTAGAAAAAAACATTCTTTTAAAAATGAGAGCCTTGCTTCATCAAGTCTTGAACTAAAGCTTTTCATAATAAGGTCAACAGTAAATGTCATGGGATCAATAAAGTCATTGTTCTTTGATTTTAAAATTTCCTCTCTGAAAATATCTGCGGCAAGACGTCTTTGGGAATCTTCTATATGCCTGTTAAGCAAAGCCATCTTAATTACTGATTTGAGCGGACTTCCAAGAGCTTTTTGAAGCTGCCACAGTGAAGCTCCCAGAAATTCCTCTGATTTAATCTGAGGAAGATCACCAAAATCTATATATTCATATCCTCCTGATATTCCGGAGCTTATTTTCTGGTAAGTAGATTCATAATCCAGCTTTTTATTGCTGTCATAACATACCCACCAGAAAGGAGTTTTACCCATAATCACAAGAGTTGTTCTGTAAAACTCCTCCATAAGAATATTTTTTTGGGCAGAGCCTGAACTTTCCTTGTCAAGTTTTCCAAAGTATCCGTTTTTGACATCATTAATATCTGAAATAAAAAAATAAAGTGGAATTTTACAGTTTGCATCAAACCAGTCTTTTATAAGGTTGATTTTTTCTGTAAGATACTGATGATTTTTTCTGCCCATTTTCTTAAAATCACCGCATACCCAGATATCACAGTCCGAATAAGCTGTCTGTGCAATACTTCCTATGCTTCCGATTGTATAAATCCCGTCAAGTACAAACAAATCCTTGTTTTTAAGGTAGAGCTGACCGGATTCTTCAATTTTGAACATTTTTTTAAATACAGGTTCTTTTTTTTTAATTTCAAAAGAATTATCAATACCAAAAACCTTGAAAGAGCCCTGCATTTCAGGAACAAACCCTGGACATTTTTTATGATTTATGCTTAATAACCACGGGAGAAGATAAAGAATTTGTATACTCTCTTTAGGAGAAATTTCTCTAAACAGAGCTTTCCTTTTCTCATTATATAAATTGAATATACTATTGTTTCTTGAAATACTTTTTTCGAGACTTATTTGAGACATGGCCAATAACCGTATTAACTGTCATAAATGTGAGTACTACTACGTAACCTGGGACAACCAGCATCCGCATGGGTGCAGAGCTCTGGGCTTTAAAAGTGCAACTATGCCTTCTATTGTTGTTTTTCAAAGTTCCGGATCAAAATGCAGATTTTATTCCCCTAAAAACAGCAGAAAAAACAAAAACTCAGGGAAAAATAAAATTATAGTTTAGAAATAAAATCTTTAACCTCATCCATTTTCCCGCATGTAAATTTTCCCTCAGGACATTTTCCATCCATATAGCATCCGGGGCCTACTTTTTTAAAAATATCAGGTTCTTTTTTTCTGAGCAAAGAAAGCATTTCGCATGCAATCTCTCTTATTTCCCACTGAGCTCTCATACATGTTCTGAGTCTGAAAAAATGGAAAAGTTCCCTTGCATTCATTGAAGAAACTGCATCAAGTCTCATTCCGGCAAGTAAAAAATATGCAAGATCATGACTGTTTTTAAGCTTATCTTTAAAAATAGTATATAATTTTATATGATTTTCATATGATTTTTCATAAATATTTAAAGCTTTTTCATTATTTTTTACAGTCTCAGGTATTATAAAATCATTAACCCTTACTCCGTAATTAAGGCCGGGTACAATAACAGACTGAATTCTGTGCCTTACAAGATGTGTTAGGCAGGCAAGAGTCATTCTGTTTATCCTGAATCCGAAATTAATATTTTCAAGAGCTCTTGGTCTTCCGTCTTCTACTATATATTTAATTATATCCTGATAAATTTCAGGATCATTTTCTATAATATTCATGGCATCTTGTGAACTTATTCCTGTTTCTGCTGCAATTTCAGATAAAACCATATTAACAGAAGCATTTTCTGTGGATGAAATAAGTTCAGCTTTTTTATCAGGAAGATAATCAGTATCAATTTTATCTTTTAAAAGTGTTCTTACTTTTTGTGGAAGTTCATCTTTAAATCTGGCAATTTTTTCAATCATTGAAAAAGGCTCGTTAAAAATAGCTTTTGACTGATCAAGGAGCATTTGTCCCAGCTTTTTTATTTCAGGATATTTAGATCCTCTTCCATAACATGCTGAATAAATAATCTTCATAAGCTCTCTTGCATTTAAAGTGCAGTAAAAATTGCTTCTGAAGGCATATGGAAGTATAAATCTGGCGTCCTCTCTTGGGATATCCTGTTCTGTAAGTTGTGAATATGCATTAAATAATGAAGCAATACCTTCTTTATACTGATTTTCAAGATCCTGTTTTTCCTCATCATCTACATCATCATTGAATCTTAATTCCGGAAAAACAAAACCCATTTTTTTATAATCTACATATCTTCTTGACTTTACAGTAAAAGAAGCAAGTCTGAATTCTATTATAAACTGTTCCACAATTACTGAAACATTATCAAAAACTATTGTAAAAAACGCATGCTCAGAAACAGAATGATGCCCCATTTCAAGGACTTTTCCTATTAATGAGGTATCCTGGCTCGTCATACTTTCATTAAAAATTTCAAGCGCACTACCTTTGGTGGTTGATATTCTTGCTGCCGCAAGACAAAGATTTGAGGGCTTACTTGTATGTTCTACTATCAAAGCTTTTGAATTTATCATCTCTTAAACTCTTTTTTTTAAATTCTACAGGTTCTGATATCGCTTACGATTATTCCCTTTGCACCTATTTCTGAAAGCTGATCCATCATATTGTTAACATCTTTTTTCTTAACCATTGATTTTACAGCAATCCAGCCTTTTTTACTTAAAGGTGAAACAGTAGGAGATTCAATGCCGGGTGTTACTTCAGAAGTTTTTTCAAGCATTTCTTCTTTTATATCATATTCTATTATTACATATTCCCTTGCAGTTAAAATTCCTTTAACCCTCTGGGTAAACAAATAAACATCCTTATTTTCAAGCGCTTTATTTGTTCTTGATATAAGAACAGCTTCAGATTTTAATACAGGATCTCCAATAACTTCTAAACCTGCTTCTCTAAGGGTTCTTCCTGTTTCAACAACATCTGCTATAGCATCTGCCACTCCAAGTTCTATGGATATCTCCACAGCTCCGTCCAGCTTTACTATATCTGAGTCAAATCCTTTTTCTTTAAAATCAGAGGCAACTATTTCAGGATAAGATGTAGCTATTCTTTTACCGTTCAGCTCTGAAACAGACTCAAACTCACCAGATTTAGCTGCATAATAAAACTTGGATTTACCAAAACCAAGACCGAACACTTCAAAAACATCTGTTTTACTGTCTACTGCAAGGTCACGTCCTGTAATTCCAAGATCAAGAATCCCCCTGCTTACATAAACTGCAATATCACGCGGCCTTAAAAAAACAAATTCTATGTTGTTTTCAGCATCTGTTATCATAAGTTCCTTGCCGACTCTGCGGCAGGAATAACCTGCAGAACGCACAAGATCAACTGCATCTTCTGACAAACTACCCTTGTTTGGAAGAGCGATTTTCAACATTTTAAACTAATCTCCGTTTTTTAAAGATATTTGTATACATCTTCCAGTGTTAAATCACATGCCAGCATCATTACCTGAATATGGTACAAAAGCTGTGAAATCTCTTCAGCTGTTTTCTCTTTTCCTTCATATTCAGATGCAATCCAGACTTCACCGGCTTCTTCTAAAAGCTTTTTCCCTATATTGTGTACTCCGCCATTCAAAGCTTTAACAGTTCCGGAGTCAGGATCGTTATTTTCTTTTTTCTTTTTAAGTTCTTCAAACAATTCTTCAAATCTTTTCATAATTTACCCGAATTTATTTATTTAATTTATCCTGAATTTAGATTTCTATATCATTAAAATACTTTTTAATCTTAATTTTAAAATCATCCGGATCTTTGAATAATATTGCATTTATCCCTTTTTCTTCAGCCCTTTTTATATGGGGGTTGTGATCATCAATAAAAAGAGTATTCCCCGGATTTTCCCCCATTTTTTCAAGTGCAAGGTCAAACATTTCAGGTTCTTTTTTTGTAATACCGAGATGAAAAGAGTTGAAAATATTATCAAAATATCTGAAAAAATTGTATTTTTTATCAAGCTCATCAAGCCAGTTTGTCTGGTCGCTTAAAATTGCTGTTTTAATATTTTTCTTTTTTAACTGTTTTACAAAATCTATCATTTCATCTCTTACAACAAATCTGTCCAGAATAAACTGAGTAAGTTCGCTGTTTGACTCCTTTATACCTGTTTTTTTCTTAAGAAGATCCCAGAACTGATCAGAATCAGACTCACCTTTTGTAAAACCGCAATCATATACAAGATCGAATGCTGTTTTTTTTAAAGCATCCACCTCAAAGTCATAATTTTCTGCAAGCTCTGTTATTCCCTGCTTAAAACCTTCCATTGCAAGAACACCGCCGAAATCGATGAGAACAAGTTTTATTTCATTCATACTTTTTCCTGTGTATCTTTTTTTATTAATTGCAAAAAATTTTTTGCCTGAAACCGAAAATAAAATTCTTAAAACACATTATCAGTATCACAGGTTTAATTAAAATAAAATCATGTATATATACTGATTAAAAAAGGCCTGATTTTATCAGACCTTTTTTAACTAAACATTTGTTTACAAAAAGAATTTTTATGTTTTTTAATCAGTAAATCTGCAAAAATTAATAATTTTTATCCGCAAAATCGACCCATCCACCTGAATTAACAAGCTTTTCATCAAAACCTGAAATAGAAAACTTTATATGCTTTTTCTTTTTTCCCGATCTTATGGTAAAACTTTTATCTTTCAAATCTGTTTCAAGGTAAACTTCTTTTTCATTTCCAAATTCATCAAACAAAGAATCGATTTCTTCCTTTGAAAGACTTACAGCCATCATTCCGCAGTTAAACATATTCTGCCTGAAAATTCTGGCAAAAGACTCGGCAATAACTATATTTATACCGTTAACCTCAAAAGCCCATGGAGCATGCTCTCTTGATGATCCGCAACCGAAATTTTCTCTTGTTATTACAACAGATGCATCTTCAATCTGTTTTTTGTTAAATCCGCTTAAAGTAAGATCTTCAAGCAGATAAGGCTTTAAAGCTTCCTTTGATATCTCAGTAAGATATTTTGCAGGTATAATTTCATCTGTGTTTATATCATCTCTGTTAAGAAATAAAACTTTTCCGTTAAAATTCTTCATATATATAACTCCTTAACCTTTAAAAAACGGTGAATTTTCAATAAAGCCTGATATAGCGGTCTGAGCAGCCGTTGCAGGACTCATAAGATGAACAGTTCCGCCCTTGCCCATTCTTCCGTTAAAATTCCTGTTTGTAGTTGATGCGCAGACTTCACCTTCTGCAAGAACACCATTACTCATCCCAAGACATGCTCCGCAGGTCGGGTTTGTAACACAAAACCCCGAATCCATAAAAATCTGAATAATTCCCTTTTCAAGAGCCTGTTTGTAAACATCGGGTGTTGCAGGAGAAACTATTCCTCTGACATCATCATTAATTTTCTTTCCTTTAAGAACATCTGCTGCTGTTTCAAGATCAGAAAGTCTTCCGTTTGTGCATGAACCTATATAAACCTGATCTACTTTTACATCCTTAAACTGACTTACAGGTTTTACCTGGTCAGGTTTAAAACCGTAAGTCGCCACAGGTTCAACAACAGAAGCATCAATATTTATAACTGAAGTATATTCAGCATCTTCATCAGATATCCATTTGCTATATTGAGCAAGTGCGTCCTCTTTGGAATCATAATCTTTTTCTATAAAAGGCCAGAGATAATCTACTGTTTTTTCATCAGGACGGCAGATTCCGGAAGTTCCGCCTGCTTCAATTGCCATGTTGCAAAGAGTCATTCTTTCTTCCATGTTCATTGAATCTATTACTTCACCTGTAAATTCTATTACTTTATTTGTAGCTCCGTTTACACCTATCTGACCGATGAGATATAAAATCACATCTTTGGCATATACACCTTTATTTAAGTTGCCGCTTATTTCGATTTTAACAGTTTCAGGATATTTAAAAGCACACACACCCTTTAAAATACCTACTTCAAGGTCAGTAGTTCCGACTCCTGCTGCAAAAGCTCCGAAAGCACCGTGGGTGCATGTATGGGAATCACCCATAATAATTGTGTATCCTGGTCTTGCAAAACCTTTTTCAGGAAAAAGGGCGTGGCAGACACCGTTTCTTCCTATATCAAAAAAATCTTTTATATTATTCTTTTTTGACCAGTCTCTTAAAATCTTACCCTGAAGAGCAGTTTTTGAATCCTTGGCAGGTGTTACATGATCTATTACAACTTTTATTTTATCAGGATCAAAAACTCTGTTTTTACCCCTTCTTTCAAGATCATTAACTGCTATAGGTGTTGTTATTTCATGGCAGAATACCGCATCAAGACGAAGTACATTTACTCCTTCTTCCGGTGTATCTACAAGATGAGCATCAAATATTTTTTCAGCTATTGTTTTTCCCATCTGTAATATAACTCCTTATATTTAATTTTTTTTATTTGTTGATAAAAAGTCTTGGCGGTGTAGTTACCCACATAGCCTTAAGTACATCATTACCGCTGTTTTTAAGTTTATGCGGTATATCTGAAGCAAAAGATACACTGTCACCTTGTTTAAGGTTATAGTTAAAACCTCCGTATTCCAGTGTACCTTCACCGCTTATAATAAAACCGAGCTCTTTTCCTGCATGTCCGTACTCACTGCTTCCTTTTTCTCCGTTTTCCGGTATCTCAATAATATATGCCTCTATATCATGGGTTTTTCCTTCTGCAGATATAATTGAAGAAAGCTGCTGATAAGTGATGTCTCCTATAGTTCTTGTATTTCTTTCATCAGATCTTACAACACTTACTGACCTTTTTTTTCTGTAATCTCTGAAAATATATTCAATATCTACATCTAAAACATCAACAATTGTCAGAAGAGTATCTATGGAAGGTGATACCTTGTTTCTTTCAATTTGTGATATAAGACTTTCGCTGACCCCGGCCTCTGAGGCAACAGTTTTAAGGGTAAGATTCTTTTTTTCCCTGATATTTCTGATTTTATTTCCAAAAGGGTATTGCAGCCCAGAATTTATCATAACTTAACCTCCTTAAATATTTATTAACTTAACCTGAAAAAAAAAATCAGGCAAGAACAAATAAAATTTATTGAAATAGGCAAAATTAAATCTTATTAAAGATAAATATTTACAATTTAAATCTATTTAAAGGAAATTTATGGATTACCCCGACCTTTCAGTAAAAATAGGAAAAATCACATTAAAAAACCCTGTAATTCCGGCTTCCGGTACTTTCGGTTACGGGCTTGAATACGCAGATGTTACAGATATTTCAAAACCCGGAGCTATTGTTGTAAAAGGTCTTTCACTTAAACCTTCCAAAGGAAATCCCTCGCCAAGAGTTGTTGAAACTCCTTCAGGGCTTTTAAATGCTGTAGGTCTTGAAAATATAGGAATAGATGCTTTTATTGAATCAAAACTTCCTGCACTGAAAAAATACAATACACACATAATTACAAATTTATACGGTCAGACAGAAGAAGATTACATTAAACTCACAGAAATAATAAACAAAGAACCTGATATTTCAGGAATAGAAGTAAATATATCATGTCCAAATGTAAAAAAAGGCGGGCTTGCCTTTGGAACTTCGCCTGAAACATGCTTCAGCCTGATATCTGAAATACGAGCCAAAACAGATAAAACTCTTATTGTCAAACTTACACCTAATGTAACAGATATAAAACCTATTGCTGAAAGTGCTCAAAAGGCAGGTGCAGATGCTGTTTCCCTTATAAATACAATCACAGGAATGGCAATAGATGTAAAAACAAAAAAACCTCTTCTTGCAAATATTACAGGTGGTCTTTCAGGACCAGCCATACGTCCGGTAGCTCTGAGAATGGTTTATGAAGCAGCATCAGTTGTAGATATCCCTGTAATCGGGGTCGGAGGAATAACAAACTATAAAGATGCCCTTTCTTTTATTATTGCAGGAGCCACTGCTGTCCAGGTAGGAACAGGGAATTTTATCAACCCCAAAACCTGCGAAAAAATAATAAATAAAATGTCAAAATATTTAAAAAAACAAAATATAGACTCAATATCCGAACTTACAGGATCTTTAATAGTTTAATACTTCAGGTTTATTTTTGTATCATTTATTCATTTTTTAAAAAACAGGAACACTTTCTTATTGAACACTGATAAAATTAATTTAATATTTGTTATTCCTTGAACATATTTAAAATTTACGTTAATAAACAATAACAATGTATTCATATATGAATAACCCTCTACAATCTAATTTTTTATTATCTCAAAACAAAGGAGCTGTATTATGAAAAGATTAATGGCTGTTTTAATTATCAGTTTATTGATGTCATCAGGTGTTATGGCACAGGAAGTCGCAGGAGTTCAATTTCCTGAAAAAACAACTATTTCAGGTAATGAAATGGTTCTTAACGGAGCCGGTGTAAGAAGTAAAATGTTTGTCAAGGTTTATGCCTGCGGTCTTTATCTTAAGTCAAAAACCAGCAATGCATCAGAAATAATAAATGCTGATGAACCGATGTCGATCAAACTGGTAATTACAACAGGACTTGTTTCAAAAGAAAAAATGCAGTCTGCTATGACCGAAGGATTTGAATCTTCAACAAACGGCAACACAGAAGCTCTTCAGGACAAAATAGATACTTTCAACAACTGCTTCCGCGACGAAATTGTTAAAGAAGATGAATATGTTATGACTTATGTTCCTGAAACAGGTGTTGTAGTTGAAAAAAACGGGACTGAAAAAGGTGTGATCCCGGGAATGGACTTTAAAAAAGCTCTTTTTGGAATCTGGCTTGGCGAAGAACCTGCAGACGACAAGCTTAAAAAGAGTCTTATCTAGTATTTGGCAAAACCGTAATTTTTTTGTTAAGAAAATAGCTAATAAAATGCCGGGTTTTAAGCCCGGCTTTTATTTATTCCCCGTTTTTATATAAACCCTGTTATTTTTCTAAAAACTCGTCTTCTGCTTCTTTTGCAAAATCTCCCGAAATCGTAGAATCTACTTTGGTGAAAAGATTTTTGTATACGTCAAGAGAACGCCTTTTTATCTCTTCATAAGGGAGTTCATCAAAATGTCCAAAGTCTTTGAGATAAGACATATGCTTTCTCCCCTTTTCGTCATACTCATGAAAAAGAGAATCGTTTTCTCCGTCAAAATCAAGTGGTTTAACCCTGAATTTATCGCAGAGCTCTTTATTAAAGGTCGGAGTAACCTTGATCCATTTATTGTTAAGATAAAGCTCTGTATACCCGTGATAGTAAAAAGTATCAGTGCCCATAACCTCTTTTAGCCGTTTTGTGGTGAGATGATTTTTCACATCTGCAAGCCCTGGTCTTGCAGGGATCCCCACAGCCTTCAGAGCTGCACATAAAGCTACAGCCTTTGCAACACAATAACCTTTTTTTCTTTCAATTATTGAACTTGCTTTCATTCCTTGTCTTGTAAAATCGATGTCATACGGGCTGTAAAAAATTTCATCCCTTACTGCATAAAAAAGAGATACTGCTTTCTGCTTAAGCGTCATATCTTCAGATGTATGTTTTTGGGCAAAATTTTTAACAATTTCACTGTCTGAATCCATAAAAAAAGTCGGTTCCAGATAAAACTGCAGATCTTTTTCAGTCATACAAACCCCCTTTTATTTAGTAATTGACCGAAAACCAGATTTTTTTATTAAGCAACAATTTAAAAACAAGCAAAATATATCTTAATCAAGGTCAAAGTTATTTATAAGCTCTGATTTCATATTTAAAAGAATCTCTTTATCATCATTACTTAAATCATTATTTTCCAAAAGCTCTTTTGTTTTAATTAAAGCCTCTTTTGGTGTTAATCTTTTATTACCGAAAAAATCTATGGGCGCTTCTTTTTCATCAGATGGATTTATTGCTTTAAAATATCTTTTTTTCTCATCTTCTATATCAGGATAATTTTCACAGGGATAGTTTCTGAAAATAAGTCTTTTTGCAAGAATCTGATTTGTTTTATCAAGCTGGTCAATCATTTTAACTTTATCATCTAAAGGAATTTCATGAAACTTTGAACATTTTATCTGCTCACTGTCAGACATAAACCCCCTTTCATAAAGCTTTGCATCAGGATCAACACCTTCAATAACAGGGTATCTGTAATTTATATAATAATTGCAGATATCTTCAAAAATACTCTGATTTTCACGAAGGTATCTTAAATTGTTATTAAAATTATTAATCTGCTCTGTATTCAGTTTGGACATAAATCTGTCATGAAGAGGAAGTATAAAAGGAGGTTCCCCGAATTTTTTCCGGATTATATATGAATTTTCTTCGATATTTTCTTTTGTTATATCTGTAATATTATCCAAATCGAGTCTCAGCCATAAAGTCTGATTGGAATAAGGGACTGATTTACCAAGACAAAGACAGGGAGCCATAAAATTATTCTTTTTACCTATTTTACCGTCCACAAAAAGACCTGCTCTGTGAATTCCAAGCCTTGACTGAAATGCTTCATTTATGGAATCACATCTTTTTTTATCAAAATTTTTTACAAAAAAATCTGATAAGTATTTCCATACATTTTTATCCTGTAAAAAAAGTTTTGCAAGGTTAACTGTAGCTTCAACATCAGCAAAAGCATCATGTGCAGCACCTTGTGTCAGAGCATTCAATGAGGCAAGATTTTCAAGTTTTAAGGATATTTCATTGTCTTTATAAGGCCATTTAATTAAATCACTGCCTGAAAAAAGGTAATAAAAAATTGCCATTGGATAAATATCCATTCTAAAGCAGTTATTCTTAAACTGATGCGTATACGGAGTAAGAAGATTTCTGTAAAAAGCAAATCTTAAAAACTCGTCATCAAAACCAAGAGTATTGTAACCAAGAGAGATTGTTCCCGGAGTATTAATCATCTGATGAATTTTATATACAGCCTCAGCTTCTGATATACCCTCTTTGAGCTGTTCAGGAAAAATTTTATGAACTAAAAGGGCTTCAGGTGATATAATTATATCATCTCGCAACCTTATATTAAAATTTTCGGTTTCAATGATATTAAAGTCTTTATCAGTCCTTACAGCAGCAAACTGAATAATCTGATCAAAACATTTATTAAGACCGCTTGTCTCTAAATCATAAAAAAGATAAGTCTGATTCATAAATAACCCGGATTTAAAATTTTAAATTAATTTAAGATCTTTATCAAAATCCCATTTTCCAACAGCATCTGAATAATTACCAAGATACCTGTCAATCAACTTTAAAAACTCTTTTCTTGAAATCTCTTCAGCATTAAATCTTGAAAGATTATCTGTAGAAACCTGACAGTCGATTAAAGGAAAACTCCATTTTTCAAGCTGTCTAACAAGATATACAAAACCGGTTTTGGATGCATCATCTTTTTTTGTAAACATAGACTCACCAAAAAAAATTCTGCCAAGAGATACGCCGTAAAGTCCTCCTGCAAGCTCATTACCGCTCCATACTTCAACAGAGTGGGCATATCCGAGATTATGTAACCGTGTATATGCATCAATTAGTTCATCTGTTATCCAGGTTTCTTCGCCGTTTCTGATTCTTGAGTATGCACATTCAGTTATAACGGCCTCAAAGCATGTGTCCATTGTAACTTTAAAATAATTTTTTCTGATTTTTTTTTTGAGTGATTTTGGTATGTGCAAATTTTTTACAAAAAGAACCATTCTCGGATCAGGAGACCACCAGAGAATTGGAGTTGAATTGTCATACCATGGGAAAATACCTGTTCTGTAGGCAAGAAGAAGTCTTTCAGATTCAAGACCTCCCCCCATTGCAAGCAGACCGGATCTGTCAGCAAATTCAGGAGGAGGAAAGGAAATTCTGGAAGTAAGTTCAAAAACAGGCATCAGCTCTTTTTGTAAGCAAAAGTAAATTTATTATTCCTGCAGCCTACAGTAACTTTACCGCCTTTTGATATTTCACCAAATAAAATTTCATCAACCATCTTGTCTTTAATTTGAGACTGTATAACTCTTGCAAGAGGTCTTGCACCGTAATCTTTATCATATCCTTCTTCGGCAAGGAGTTCTCTGGCTTTTTTAGTAACTTTGACCTCAATTTTCTTTTCTTTAAGCTGAGCTGACATTTCATTTACAAACTTGTCAACAATCTGAATCATTACACCCTTATCAAGCGGATTAAAATATACTATCTCATCAAGCCTGTTTCTGAATTCAGGCGGAAACAGTTTATCAAGAGCGGTCTTACCCTTGGAAAGAGCATCATTTTTTGCATTCCCAAAACCTATGGAATTTGAAACCATCTCTCTTGCACCTGCATTGGAAGTCATCATCAAAACAACATTTCTGAAATCGGCATGTCTGCCGTTATTATCTGTAAGTCTTCCGTAATCCATAACCTGAAGAAGTATATTAAAAATATCAGGATGAGCTTTTTCTATTTCATCAAGAAGTATAACAGTATGAGGGTTTTTCTTTACTGAGTCTGTTAAAAGTCCGCCCTGTTCAAAACCTACATATCCGGGAGGAGCTCCTATAAGTCTTGCAACAGAATGTTTTTCCATGTACTCGGACATATCGAATCTTAAAAAATTAATCCCTAAAATTTCTGAAACCTGTCTTGCAAGCTCTGTTTTACCTACACCTGTAGGACCAGTAAAAAGAAAAGAACCTATAGGTTTTTCAACAGATCTTAAACCTGCTTTTGATCTTTTAATTGCAGATGTAACAATTTCTACTGCATGATCCTGTCCATAAAGATATTTTTTTATCCCGGCCTCAAGCTTTGCAAGCTTATTCTTGTCGGTTCCGGTCATCTGCTGAAGAGGAACTTTAGCCATTCCTGAAATAACATTTGTTATCTCTTTTTCTCCAACTGATGCCTTTTTTTTGTCGGACAGAGCAATCATCGCCCCTACTTCATCAATAACATCAATGGCCTTATCAGGCAGATATCTTTCATTGAGATGTCTTAATGAAAGCTTTACAGCCGATTCAATTGCATCATCTCCGTATTTGATCTTGTGAAAGTCTTCATATCTTTGTTTAAGACCTTTTAAAATATCTATTGCTTCATCTTCTGTAGGTTCGTTTATATCGATTTTTTCAAACCTTCTTGAAAGAGCTCTGTCTTTTTCAAAATGATTTTTGAATTCTTCGTGTGTAGTAGAACCTATACATCTGAAATTTCCGCTTGTTAGTGAAGGCTTTAAAATATTTGAAGCGTCCATGGAACCTGAATTTGTAGCACCGGCTCCGACTATTGTATGGATTTCATCAATAAACAAAATAGCATCATCCATACTTTCAAGCTCTTTTAATACTTTTTTCAGTCTTTGTTCAAAATCTCCCCTGAATTTTGTTCCTGCAAGAAGTGACCCGAGATCAAGGGCATAAATTTTTGCATTCATCAGCTTATCAGGTACATCACCTTCAAAAATTTTCTGGGCAAGACCTTCTGCAACAGCAGTTTTACCGACTCCGGGATCACCTACAAAAACAGGATTATTCTTTCTTCTCCTGCATAAAACCTGCATTGACCTGTTAACTTCACTGGAGCGGCCTATTAAGGGATCAATTTTCCCGCTTGCAGCTTTTTCAATCATATCGACTGTATACTGAGCAAGAGCTGTATTTTCTGTTTTTTCATCCTGTTCCACAGCCCCTGAATCAAAACCAAACCCGCTTTTTTTATAAGCTTCACTTCCCTGTCCGTGGGCAATATAATTAAGTATATCTATCCTTTTTATGCTCTCTTTTTTCAGAAAAAAGGTTGCATGTGAATGTTCTTCTTCAAAAATAGAAACAATTATATCACCTACATTAATTGTCTGCTTTTCAGCAGCTTTAGCATGATTAACAGCTCTTTGAATAACTCTTTGAAATCCTATTGTCTGCTGAAGAACATAATTGGAATCTTCAGGCATGGTTTCAAGGTGTTCATCAAAATATGTTTTTAAGTCAGATTTTAAAACCTGAACGTTTCCTCCGCATGATTCAATAATCTCTATGCCGTAAGCATCATGAAGAATTGCAAATAATACGTGCTCAACGCATACGTATTCATGCCTTCTTTTTTTTGCTTCCCTTACAGCAAACCCGAGTGTTGCGCTTAATTCCTTACTTATCATTATTATGCCTTCTCCATTGAACTTTTTAATGGAAATCCGTTGCTCCTGGCAAGGGATGTTACTGTCTCTACTTTGGTTTCGGCCAGTTCAAAAGGATAAACTCCGCATATACCGACCCCTTTTTTATGAACATTGAGCATAATCTGCTCTGCTTCAGATTCGGACTTATGAAAAACACTTATAAGAACATCAATAACAAAGTCCATTGTTGTATAATCGTCATTATGCAGAAGTACTTTATATAAAGGAGGTTCCTTAGTTTTATCCGAGATGTCAGATACTACCTCCTGATCTGTACCCGGATTTAATATAGCCATAGTTCTTCCTTCCTAAAGCCTTTTCTTTTAAATATCGTAAACATTAAAATAATATTAATCAAGAGTCTATGCTCCGCAGCACTTTTTATATTTTTTACCGCTGCCGCACGGACATGGATCGTTTCTTCCTGTTTTAGGCTCTGAACGCTTTACAGTTTTTTGATTTTGTGAACCTTCATCACCCCTTGAAAAAACCATTTCTTCTTCAGGAACTTCTGAAAAAAGCGGTTTCTTTTCTTCTTCAAACCCTCTTTCTACTTCTATCCTGAATAAAATATTTATTATTTCATCTTTAATTTTTTCTATCATGTTCTGAAACATGATAAAACCCTCACGCTTATATATAATAAGAGGGTTTTGCTGTGCATAACCTCTTAAACCTATACCTTCCTTAAGATGATCCATATTAAGAAGATGATCCTTCCAGAATGTATCAACTGTCTGAAGCATTATAAAATGCTCAAGATCCCTCATATTTGAAGAACCTATCATATCTTCCTTTTTTTCATATTCCTGCTCGCACTTTTCATAAATAAAATCTCTGATCTCATCTTCCGGCATATTCTCAACTTCGACCTCAGGAGGCTCTGATACTTCCAGACTGAGATTTTTCTTTATTTTTTCAGCAAGATATTCCCATCCGTACTCCCTTGATTTATCTTCCTGCCTGGACAGGACAAAATCAGCTGCAACTTCCTGTGATTTGCTTTCCATCATTTCCAGAATTTTTCTCTTAAGATCAGAATGGCTTAAAGCTTCTTTTCTTTCTCTGTAAATAACCTCTCTCTGGGCATTCATTACATCATCATATTCAAGAAGATGCTTTCTTATGTCAAAGTTATGGCCTTCAACCTTTTTCTGAGCATTTTCAATGGCCCTTGAAATCATGCCATGCTCAATTGTTTCGCCCTCCTGCATACCAAGACGATCCATAACTTTTGTTATTCTTTCTCCGCCGAAAATTCTTAAAAGATCATCATCAAGGGAAAGATAGAATTTTGAAGAACCGGGATCTCCCTGACGACCTGAACGTCCCCTTAGCTGGTTATCGATTCTTCGGGATTCATGTCTTTCTGTACCAAGTATATGCAGTCCACCAAGATCTGTAACCCCTTCGCCAAGAACAATATCTGTTCCTCGACCTGCCATGTTTGTGGCAATTGTTACAGCTTTTTTCTGACCTGCCATGGCAATAATTTCAGCTTCTTTATCATGCTGCTTTGCATTGAGAACCTCATGGGGTACTCCCCTTTTTTTAAGCATTTTGCTGAAATATTCAGAAACATCAATTGAAATTGTACCTACAAGAACAGGCTGTCCGGTTTTGTAACAATCTGCAATTTCATTGATTGCCGCATCATATTTTTCTTTTTTTGTCTTATATATGGCATCAGGATAGTCTTTTCTGATAAGAGGCTTGTTTGTAGGTATAACAATAACTTCAAGCCCGTATATCTCGGCAAACTCTTTGGCTTCTGTTTCTGCTGTACCGGTCATACCGCTTAGTTTATTGTACATTCTGAAATAGTTCTGAAAAGTAATTGAGGCAAGGGTCTGGTTTTCATTTTCAATAACAGCATTTTCTTTGGCTTCAAGGGCCTGGTGAAGACCTTCACTGAAACGTCTTCCCGGCATAAGACGACCAGTAAATTCATCTACAATTATTACCTGATTGTCCTGTACAATATAGTCGATATCTTTTGTAAATATAGAATGAGCTTTAAGAGCCTGATTAATATGGTGAAGATTTTCTATATTATGAGGATCATAAATATTTTTTACATCAAGTTCATTTTCAACTTTTGAAACACCTTCTTCTGTTAAAAGAACATTTTTATCTTTTTCATCAACTGTATAATCAGTATCTTTTTTTAATTTTCTTACAACTTCATCTGCACGCTTATAAAGTTCTGTCGATTTTTCAGCAGGACCTGAAATAATAAGAGGGGTTCTTGCTTCATCAATTAAAATAGAGTCGACCTCGTCAACTATTGCAAAATTAAGTTCCCTCTGTACAAGGTCTTCACTGCGGAATTTCATATTGTCTCTTAAATAGTCAAATCCAAACTCATTATTTGTTCCGTAAACTATATCACTATTATATGCATCTTTTCTCTCCTGATCACCTATTCCCTGGACAATAACACCTACACTAAGTCCGAGGAACTTATACAGCTTACCCATCCATTCAGCATCCCTTGATGCAAGATAATCGTTAACTGTAATTACATGGGCGCCTTTACCTGTCAGCGCATTAAGATAAACCGGAAGAGTTGCTACAAGAGTTTTACCTTCACCTGTTTTCATTTCAGCAATATTGCCTTCATTAAGAACAACACCGCCGACTATCTGACAGTCAAAATGTCTCATCTCAAGGATTCTTTTTGAAGCTTC
The DNA here is from genome assembly GCA_051744925.1 of Thermodesulfobacteriota bacterium. Taxonomy (GTDB): domain Bacteria; phylum Desulfobacterota; class Desulfobacteria; order Desulfobacterales; family JACKCP01; genus JACKCP01. The sequence continues at coordinate 64,359 of JBNJDM010000003.1, forward strand.
CCTTACATTAGCAAAGGCCTCAGGCATTAATGACTCAAGATCTTCTCCGTTTTGGTATCTTTTTTTAAATTCATCTGTCTTATTTTTAAGCTCTTCATCTGAAAGATTTTCAAATTCAGGCTCAATAGAGTTAACTTTTTCAACAACCTTTTGTATTCTTTTCAGCTCTCTGTCGTTTCTGGTTCCGAATATAGATTTGAATAAACTGGTAATCATTTTTATTCCTTGTTAAATTTTATGA
>JBNJDM010000004.1:0-44401 GCA_051744925.1 Thermodesulfobacteriota bacterium
GGATAAGCTGTTTCAACCTGGCTTCTTTCCCTTGCCATAAAAGTAATTGCTTTTGCAAAGGTTATATCTTTATCTATTCTGTGGTGCCTTACTTTCATTCCTTTTGTAAATTCACCTGAGCATATTCTTACAAAAGCTATTCTGTCCCTGTGCTGAGGGTCCATGTTTGCCTGTATTTTAAATGCAAATCCTGTGAAATCTTCTTCTTCCGGATTTACAAATCTTGTATGGGTTTCCCTTGGATACGGTGCAGGAGCATATTCGGATAAAGCGTCAAGAATCTCCTGAACTCCGAAATTGTTAAGTGCAGATCCGAAAAATACCGGAGTCTGGGTTCCGTTAAGGAAAAGTTCCAGATCAAAAGGGTCTGCTGCACCTTCGATAAGTTCTACATCTTCTCTTAGTTTGTCTGCAAGTGAACCAAGGGTTTCATCAAGTTTTGAATCTTCCAGATTTTCAATCTGAATAACATCTTCAGGGAGTTTGTCCTGGCCTGCCCTGAACAAAAGAATCGATTTGTCTACCAGATTGTATACACCTTTAAATTCCTTGCCCATTCCTATAGGCCATGAAAGGGGAGTACATTCAATCTGAAGCTTTTCTTCGATTTCAGCGAGGATATCAAGAGGTTCCAGGCCGACCCTGTCGAGTTTGTTTATAAAGGTTATTATGGGAGTATTTCTCATTCTGCATACTTCCATAAGTTTTTCAGTCTGGGGCTCAACACCGTTGGCACTGTCTATTATCATCAATGCCGAGTCTACAGCAGTAAGAACCCTGTATGTGTCTTCAGAAAAATCTTTATGACCCGGAGTATCAAGAAGGTTCATTTCAAATCCGTTATAATTGAATTTCATAACAGATGTGGTAACAGAAATACCTCTTTGCTGTTCAACAGCCATCCAGTCGCTTGTGGCATGGCGGTCAGACTTTCTTGATTTTATTGCGCCGGCCTGTTCTATTGCTCCCCCGAAAAGCAAAAGCTTTTCAGTAAGTGTTGTTTTACCTGCATCAGGATGGCTTATTATGCCGAATGTTCTTCGTTTTTTTATCTCTTTTTCAATTTTTTTGCTCATTTATACTTAACTTTCCATATTACGGTTGTGCATTTGTTATTACAGGTTCTCTTAAAATAAGTTCAATACCTTCCAAAGCTGCGGCAGCTTCTGCCGGAAATACTTCAGTAAGATTTTTTATATGACGTAAATTATCAGCTGTTCTTAAAAAGAGCCTTACAAGGTCTCCTTCAGCAATTTCACTTAAATCGCTTACATCTTTCCACGGAACTCCCATTGCCCAGTGATATGTCAGTACTGCCGGGGTAAGGTAAAGCTCGGGAGCATTAAAACCGTTTTTTCTCAGCTGAAGGAAAAAGGGATCAAGCTCATTTTTTATTTTTGTATATTCTTTTCTCAATGTTTTCGGTATTGATCTGTGATGTAAAAGATCATCCTTGTATTCCCTGTCTGTAACAAAGCATGAGATAACAGCAGCAAGCATTACAGGAGAATCAGGGAAAAGGCCTGCTTTAAATCCTTCGGCAACAACAACAGGATAATCTATCCTCAGTTTTGATGCCCATGATCCGTCAAATGTAAGATTGTCTTTTTCATTTACATAACCCCAGTGCTTAAGAAACATAAGCCTTTTTTCAAAGTCTTTTTTAAGTTCTTCTGAGTTGCCAAGCTGGTAAGAGGCAAGTGATTTTTGAATTAAAGTCTTTATTTGATCAGGATTGTGAGACAATAAAAGGTTTAAAACCATGGAAAAGTTAATTTTAATTTTACTTTTAACAGGCCCCGGGTTTTTAGAAAAAATTTTTCCAAGAAGTTTAAGATCCATAAATTTTCCCGGAAGTGCAATTGTAAAACCTATGTTATCCATGCCTCTTCTGCCTGCACGTCCAGTCATCTGATGAAGTTCTGTAGGAGTAAGAGGAAGAAATTCAACTCCGTTAAATTTATCGGAATTGGACAGAACAACAGTTCTTGCAGGAAAATTAACTCCTGCTGCAACAGTTGTGGTTGCAAATACAGCATTTAAAAGACCTTCGGTCATAAGTTCCTCAACCGCTTCTTTCCACGGAGGAAGGTGCCCGCTGTGATGAGCAGCAACTCCTGACTTAAGAACAAACTTAATCTGTGGATGATCTTTAATATGCGGATGTTTTTCCACAAGATAATCAAGCTTTGCAGCAAGTTTTTTACGTTTTCCCTTTTCAAGCTTTAATCCGTTCATTGCACAGATTTCAACTGCATTGTCACAGTCAGCTCTTGATTTTAAGAAAAATATAGCAGGAAGCAGTTTGTACTGTTTCATAAGGTTTATTATATCTCCCATTGGTGGGAGTTTGCCCGGATGAGAAAGCAATGGTCTGTGAGGGTTTGAAGCGTATTTTTTTACTTTTTTATAAAGTGTGTTTGATAACCCTTTTTTCCCATTTTCCAAAGGCTCAAAAAGTGGAAAAAGAGTTCCTGAGGGATGAAGAAACAAAGGGTATAAATCGACCGGTCTTTCAGTTGCTTTTATTCTTTTGCACGGTCTGTGTCTTATAGATTCCATCCATCCTGATATTTCATCAGCATTATCTATTGTTGCAGACAAAAGTAAAACAGGGATTCTGACCGGAAGATAAATAAGGACTTCCTCCCATACAACGCCTCTGTCTTCGTCTCCAAGGTAATGGGCTTCATCCATTATAACATAATCTGAATCTATATCTCTTCCTTCATGCATTGCGTCATAAAGGTGGTTCCTGAGTATTTCAGTTGTTCCGATAACAATCGGTGCGTCAGGAAATTCTTTTCTGTCTCCTGTAAGTATGCCCACATTTTCTGAGCCGAATTTTTCTGAAAAAATATTGTATAAAGTATTTGTAAGAGCCTTTAAAGGAGAAGCATACCATGATTTTCCCCCTGATTTGAATATTTTTTCCATGGCAACTTCGGCAATCCATGTTTTGCCGGCGCCTGTGGGAGCTGTAACTATACAGTCTTCAAGAGGAACAAGATCTATTGCTTCCTGCTGAAATTTATCAGCTTTGAATTCTTCATTTTCAGGGACTCCGATTCTTGAAAAAACCCCTTTTAATTTTTTGTCTGATCCCGGTTTTAATGAAGAAGGGTTAAAAGGCTTTTTATTTTTATTGAAACCTTTGTTTTTATTAAATTTTTTTTTATAATTAGATTTGTTAGAATTATTTTTTTTAAAATTTTTCGAATTATTAAATTTTTTACTATCCATAAAGACTCTCTTTAATTATTATCCAGAGTTTGCCTATAACACTTATTTAATATTTACTGCAAGTGAGGAAATAAATGATTAGAAAAAAACAGGAATTTAAACCGGAAATACTTGCTCCTGCAGGTAACATAGACTCGTTTTTTGCAGCAGTCGCAGCAGGAGCAGACAGTATTTACTGCTCTTTGAAAAACTTTTCAGCAAGAATGGAGGCTGATAATTTTTCTATAGAAGAACTCTCAAGACTTTCTGTACTTGCAAAAAATCACGGAGTTAAGCTTTATATTGCCATAAATTCAATACTTAAAGATTCTGAAATCGATAAAGTCGGACGGATGGTGGTAAGAATTAAAAGATATGTCAGGCCTGATGCCCTTATTGTTAATGATCCTGCAATGATTGAAATAGCAGCAGAAGCAGGAATAAGGTGCGAGCTTCATCTTTCAACTCTTTCAGGATTTTCTATTCCTTCAGGTCTTAAAACTGCTTCTAAGTTTGGAATAAAAAGGGTTGTACTTCCAAGGGAGTTTAATATTGATCAGATTAAACTTCTGGCTGATCAGAAATCAGGTGTTGATCTTGAAGCCTTTATTCACGGATCTTTATGCTACGCAATTTCAGGAAGGTGTTACTGGAGCAGCTGGCTTGGCGGAAAAAGCGGATTGAGAGGAAGATGTGTTCAGCCGTGCAGAAGAGCTTATGAGCATGGAAAAGACAAAAACAGTTTTTTTTCATGTATGGATCTTGGTCTTGATGTTCTTGTTAAAGTTCTTCAGGAGGTAAAAGAGGTTAAAACCTGGAAAATAGAAGGACGAAAAAAAACACCCCATTATGTTTATTATACTGTATGGGGTTATAAAAGTTTGCGCGATGTTCCAATGACTGCAAAAGAGAAAAAAGAGACAGTAAAAATTTTTGATGAGTCCCTTGGGCGTCCTCTTTCTCATTACAATTTTCTTCCCCAGAGAACACATAATCCTGCTGAAGATAATGCTGAAACAGGTTCAGGCAAATTTCTGGGAAGAGTATCAAGGGATCAGGACAAAATTTTTCTTCAGCCAAGGGAAACTCTTATAAAAGGTGATAAATTAAGGGTAGGTTATCAGGGCGATTCATTTCATTCAGTTATATATGTGCCTGTATCTATACCAAAAGGAGGTAAGTTTGTTTTACGACCTGGTGATTTTAAAAAGAATCCTCCTTCAAAAACACCTGTTTTTTTAATCGACAGAAAAGAAAAAGAGCTTGTTGATCAAATTAATCAGCTTAAAAAAGAATATGATGAAACTGAGCAGGTAAAAACAGCAACTGTTTCATTTAATATTCCTGATGTTAAAAAGGTAAAACCGAAAAGATCTGATAAAATCATCAATACTTCTGTTAAAAGAAGTGGTGCAAACAGCAAGGGTCTAATCAGAGACGGGGTCTGGGTTGACGAAGCTTTTATAAAAAGGCTTGACTCAGACTCAAAGGTTTTTGACAGGTTTGCCTGGTTCTGGCTTCCTCCTTTTATATGGCCGGAAAAAGAGCAGATGTATATAGATGCTGTTGATAAAATTATTAAAAGAGGCGGGTTTAATTTTATTGTAAACAATCTCTGGTACACAGGTATATTTAAAAATATGAAAGATCTTAATGTGTGGGGCGGTCCTTTTTGTAATCTGTCAAATTTTGCAGCTGCAAATATTTTTAAGAAAGCCGGGTTAAAAGGAGCAATAGTAAGTCCTGAATTAACCGGAGAAGATATGCTTTTAATGCCTGAAAAATCGCCTCTTCCTCTTGGTGTAATAATTAAGGGGAGCTTCCCTTTTGCTGTTTCTGCAATAACACCAAGGGGTCTTGAAGAAAATGATGTTTTTATGAGCCCTAAAAAAGAGGCTGGTTTTGTAAAGGAATACGACGGTTTAAGCTGGGTATATCCGGGATGGGAGCTTGATTTGAGTGATAAAAGAGATCAGCTCAGAAAAGCCGGGTATGTTTTTTTTGCGGAAATGGATGAAAATATTCCGCCTGAAATAGCAAAAACAAAAAGAAAAAAATCTAAGTGGAACTGGGATTTAAAGCTTTTATAAATTAGCTATAAGCAAAGAATCTGTCGGAAAAAATGTAACCAAATCAGTTTATATTTATCTTTTTGATTTGAGTATTGGTCTTAGATGCTGGCATAAAAAATTAATCCTGGCGTTTTCCGGATGGTTTGACAATATTTTTTCACGGGGGTAGAGTTTTTTAGTCGATTTGAGTGTTTTGTATTTTATAAAGAACAGTTCTTTTTATACTTTTAAAATATGAAATTTTCAAATTCAGGTAATACTAAAATTTATGGGGATAAAATTTTGAATCTGACCCAGGAGGGTTAGAAAAATAAGTTTTAGTTTTAAAACTAAATGTTTTTTAACGGAGGAGTCATGTCGAGAAAAATTGTTATTATAGGTGCAGTAGCTCTCGGTCCTAAAGTTGCCTGCAGGGTGAAAAGGACAGAGCCTGATGCTGAAGTTCTTCTTATAGACAAAGAAAAGTTTATTTCATACGGCGGCTGCGGGATTCCGTATTATGTTTCAGGGGATGTAAGCGATTCCTCAGATCTTATGAAAACAAGTTTTCATATGGTAAGGGATGAATACTTTTTTAATAACTGTAAAGATGTTCAGCTTATGACCGGAACAGAAGTTGTTGACATCGACAGAAAGAATAAAAAAATAAAGGTTGTTCATTCCGGCGGATCTGAAGAATGGCTTGCATATGATAAACTTGTGCTTGGAACAGGATGCAGGGTAAGAGATATTAATATTGAAGGTCTTGATCTTGATAATGTTTTCGGAGTTGGAAAGCTTCAGGATGCCATTGATATAAAATCGAGAATTACATCAGGTTCTGTTTCAAAGGCTGTTGTTGTTGGCGCCGGATTTATAGGCCTTGAAATGGCTGAAGCTCTTGCTGATATGTGGGGTATAGAAACAAGCGTAATTGAGATAGCAGATCAGATTATGCCCGGATTTGTAGGTAAGGAAATGGCTGAAGTAGCCATGAATGAAATGAAGGAAAATGAAGTAGATTTTTATCTCAATGAAACTGTTATAGCTATAAAGGGTGATGGAAAAGCCCAAAAAGTTATTACTGACAAAAGAGAGCTTGATGCTGATCTTGTTATTATGGCTCCGGGAGTAATTCCAAATTCTGAGCTTGCCCAAAAAGCTGGTCTTGCTGTAGGTCCGTGCAACGGAATTATGGTAAATGAAAGACTTGAAACATCAGATCCTGATATTTATTCAGGAGGAGACGGTGCTGTTGTAAAAAATCTTGTTTCAGGTCAGTGGGGATATTTCCCGCTTGGATCACTTGCCAACAGACAGGGGAGAATAATAGGCTCCAATATAACTGGTTCTGCAAAAAAATTTCCAGGAGCAGTAGGAAGTTTTGTTGTAAAGCTGTTTGACGGATGTCTTGCAGGAGCCGGGCTTAATCTTGATAACGCAAGAAAGGCAGGATTTGATGCTGTAAGTGTCCAGATGTGTCAGCTTGACAGGGCTCATTTTTATCCTGAAAAAGATTTGATGTATTTAGAACTTGTTGTTGAAAAAGAGACAAGAAAAGTTCTCGGCATTCAGGGTTTTGGAGGTAACGGTGATGCTGTTGTTGCAAGAATAAATCCTGTTGCTGCTATACTTGATAAAAGTCCTGATATTGATGATATAAGCAATCTTGAAGTTGCATATTCACCTCCGTTTGCTTCTGCAATGGATGTTGTTAATGCCCTTGGCAATGTTGCAGACAACCTTCTTGATGAACGTCTCAGACCCATAGGAAGTACTGAGTTTGATGAATACTGGGAAAAAATCAAAAACGGTGAGGTTGCATTAATAGACTGCAGAGCAGAAAAAGATGCAAGACCTTTTGTTGAAAAGTATCCTGATTTTTGGAAAAGTATTCCCCAGGATGAGCTTAGAAAGAGAATAGATGAAGTTCCAAAAGATAAAAAATTAATACTTGTATGCAACACAGGTGTAAGGTCCTATGAAGCCCAGCTGAATCTTGATGAGCTCGGATACAATGACAATGTAAGTGTTCAGGGCGGAGTAGCTTTTATGAAAAAATGGGGAATGGATCTTTAAGGAATAATAGTCTGAAAACCATAAATTTTTCTTTAACTGAATATTAACCGGATAAAAAGTTTAGTTTTTCTTCAGTAAAAAAGAAAAAAACTTCCGGGAGGAATTAATCTCTCCCGGAAGCACTATCATTTACAATTTTAATCTCTTCTATCATAGATTCGAGTCTTGTAACCAATTCAAGGTCACTTCTGTGAAATTTTACAGCTATTCCTTCAGGGGTGCTTCTGACAACTACTCCTGATATACTCATATAGTTCTGGTACGGGAAAGGGACTGTAAGAGTGATCTCGTTTCCGATACGAACATCATTTGATGTTTTTATAAAAATACCGCCTGCACTTATATCTACAATATATTCTTTATAAATTCTGTTTCTGTCTATATAATCAACAGGCATAAAATAAGGTTTTCTTGGATGATATCTTTTTTCTTCAGTCATTTTTTTTACCTGAATTTATATTGTTTAGTGATATTGTTTCAACACAGAAATCAGGATTACAGCTGAGTATTGTGTTGCTGACCTGAAATATCGGATAATAAAATTATTATAGGATATTATGGTTAAATGTCTATGAGGTTAGAGACTCATTTGAATAGGAAAAACCCATGATTAAGAGCTGGATATATTTAGCATATCTATTGGTTTCAGTGTTCTGTATGTGTGTTTAGGTTGGCTTGAATAAATAAAAAACATGTTTTCTGATAATTAGTAGCTGAACGAAAACTGTCTTTTTTGCCCATTTCTGGGTTAGATAAAAAATTTTAGTTTTCAGCCAATCACTAATTATTTGCTGATCGAAAGCTTACTTTTTTGTTCAGTAAGTAATTTAGTGCTAAAAGACTTAAAAATGATTTAGATCTGTATTTTTATCTGATATGAAGTAAGGAAATCTTTGGTCGGGACGGCAGGATTTGAACCTGCGACTCCTAGCACCCCATGCTAGTGCGCTACCAGACTGCGCTACGCCCCGGATAAAGATGAATTCTTATAGCAGTACATAATATTTGTTGTCAAGCTAAAATACAGGAGAGAGAATGCGGTTGAAGTCAGGTTTTCAGGGGCGTAAAGAAGAATCCTGTATAGGGATCCCTTCGGTATCCGGTACTGTGGATAAAGGACTGATTTATGATGGAAAGAGCTGGCTTGAGGAACATGGTTTTAAAATAAAGCTTGCAGATAATATATTTGATTCACAAAGATATCTTTCAGGAACCGATTTTTTAAGAGCAGAAAATTTAAAAAAACTTGCTTTGGATCAAGAGGTTGATTCGCTTATATTTGCAAGAGGCGGGTTCGGTGTTTTAAGAATCCTTGAATATATAGATTTTTCAGATTTTAAAGAATTTGAAAAGCCTGTCATGGGCTATAGCGACAATTCTATTCTTCTCAATCTTTTTAATATGTATTGTAATATCGAAACTTTTCACGGCCCCAATCTGTCATGTATAAAAAAAAAAGGGTCAAAAAAGGTGTTAAATCTTTTAAAAGGTAAAATTGATAAAAATATATCAAAATCCCCAAACTTTATAGCAACAGGTTCTGCGCAGGGGATTTTAAGAGGAGGAAATCTTGCCAGTATAGCAAGTCTATGCGGAACAGATTACTCCATAGATCTTGATGGTTGTGTTTTTTTTATTGAAGATGTAAATGAACCTCCTTACAAAATTGACCGTTGCCTTGCTCAGCTGAAGAAAGCAGGTATGCTTAAAAGAGTAAACGCTGTAATAGCAGGCGATTTTGTTAACTGCGGGAAAAAAGAAGTTGTTTTTGAGATATTCAAGGAGTATTTTCAAAATATTCCGATTGTTCATTTAAGCTCTTTTGGTCACGGAGAAGTTAATGATCCTCTTGTTGTGGGTAAAACTGTATATTTGAGTTCAGAGGTAAATATTGTCTGCTATGAATAGATTTAAGCTGGTTAAAGACTATTTTTTTAAAAGTATTGATGAAAAGGTTTTTACATCAGCATCTGTTCTTGCTTCCTGCAACGGAGATGTTGTTTTTCAAAAAAATTTCGGTCAGACTTCCGGAGCAGCAGGCAATAATTGTGAGTCTCGTTTATTTGATCTTGCATCTTTAACAAAACCTCTTGCCACAGCTTTGTTTTTTCAGATTTTATGGCAAAAGAATTTGATCTCTCCTGATGACTGCGTCTCTGATTATATCAAAGAATTTCAAACCAAAGATAAGAAAAATATTAAGCTGGAAAATCTTTTACTTCATAACTCAGGTCTTCCTGCGCACAGAAATTATTACAGGATTTTGTCAGGTATTCCTTTTAATGAAAGAGAGTCTGCAAGGCTTTTGCTTATTGCCGGAGAACCTCTGGTTTACAGGCCCGGAAAAAGTACTTTGTACAGTGATCTCGGGTTTATGGTTCTTAAGTATATTTGTGAAAAAGTCAGCAAAGATAAAATCGGTTCTTTTATGAACAAAGAACTTTATGAAAAAATAAATTCAGGGCTTTTTTTTGCTTCAGGTGTTAAAGTACCTGTAGATTTGTTCGTACCGTCATCTTTTTCTTTTTTTAGAAATAAATTTTTGCAGGGAGAAGTAAATGATGAAAATGCCTCTGTTATTGGAGGTGAGGACGGGCATGCAGGTCTTTTCGGCAACTGTACAGATATTCATTTGGTTTTAAGGGAAATTTTTAACTCTTTTACAGGCAAAAAACACGCAGTTCTTAACACTGATTATACAAAAGAGATTTTGAAAATAAGAAATAATAAAAGATCTTACGGTTTTGACACTCCATCAGAAAAAAACTCTTCTTCAGGAGATTTTTTTTCACTAAATTCATTTGGACATCTGGGGTTTACAGGAACATCTTTCTGGATGGATACAGATAAAAAAATATGGATAATACTTTTAACAAACAGAGTTTATTACGGAAGTAAAAATCTCAAAATCAAATATTTCAGATCTGAACTTCATAATAAAATTATAAAAGCGATATGAAATTTTTTATTCTTGTAAATATAGTGGTTTTCTGGTAGCGAAAAATAATTAATTAGTATTTGTCCGAAAACTAGAATTTTTGATCAGTTCAAAGCAGGTGAAAAATTTAATCTCGGAAACAAGCGGGTATTGTGAGGATTAAATTTTGATTCTTAAACAGAAATGAGCAAAAAGGCAGTTTACGTTCAGTAATAAAATTAGTAAAATTATTAAAGCTGAAATTTTTATGTTTAGAAAATTAAAATATCTTTTACATTAATCCTATAACACAAGTTGTACATAATGAGGTAATAAAGGCATGAACTTTTTTTTTGATTCACTACTGGGAGCATTTTCCAATGATCTTGCAATAGATCTTGGTACAGCAAATACTCTTGTATATGTCAAGAGCAAAGGCATAGTTTTAAGCGAGCCTTCAGTTGTAGCTGTAAGAACTGATAACAGGGCTAAAAATAAAGTTCTTGCCGTTGGGCTTGAAGCTAAAAATATGCTTGGTCGTACTCCTGGAAATATTATAGCCATAAGACCTATGAAAGACGGAGTTATTGCTGACTTTGAAGTAACAGAAGCAATGCTTCGTCATTTTATTCAGAAGGTTCACAACAGAAGAAGTTTTTTAAGGCCAAGAGTTATTGTAGCTGTACCCTCAGGCATAACTCAGGTTGAAAAAAGAGCAGTCAAAGAATCTGCAGAACAGGCCGGAGCAAGGGAAGTTTTTCTTATTGAAGAACCAATGGCAGCTGCAATTGGTGCTGGTCTTCCTATTACAGAGCCGACATGTAATATGGTTGTGGATATTGGTGGTGGAACAACCGAAGTAGCAGTTATATCCCTTGCAGGTATTGTCTACAGCAGATCTTTAAGAGTTGCCGGAGATAAAATGGACTCTGCAATTATGCAGTATATAAAAAGGAAATATAATCTCCTTATTGGCGAGAGAACTGCAGAAATAATTAAAACAACAATCGGAAATGCCTACCCTGATCCGGAAAACCTTGAAACCATAGAGGTAAAAGGTCGTGATCTTGTTACAGGTATACCTAAAATTCTTGCAATAGACTCAGAAGAGATAAGAGTTGCAATAGCTGAGCAGATAGAGGCTATTGTTGAAACGGTTAAAATAGCTCTGGAACAGACTCCGCCTGAGCTTGCGGCTGATATAGTCGACAGGGGAATAGTACTTACAGGCGGTGGTGCTCTTCTGAAAAATCTTGACAGGCTTTTAAGAGAAAAAAGCGGTCTGCCTATTACTGTTGCAGATGATCCTCTTTCAACTATTGCTGAAGGTGCAGGCAAGTCTCTTGAAAAGATAGAGATTTTAAGGGAGGTTATGATTTCCTGATAAGAATATAAATATGTTTTCAAAAAAAAAACTAATAAAATTTATTGTTTTATTCTTTCTTATTGTCAATTTGTCTGCACTTATTGCAGCAGGGAGAGGAGGCGGCAGGGTCCAGAGCTTAGGCCGTGCCGGTCTTGATTTGTTTTCACCTGTTGAAGAGCTTGTTTCGGATGTTTCGGGTTATTTGTCAGATATATGGAGTAAGTATTTTAATCTGATCCTGGTACAGAAAAAAAATACTGAACTTAAAAAAGAACTTAACCGTTATTACGCAAAAAAGACTTTGTATCGTGAGGTTCATCTTGAAAATCAAAGACTGAAAAAGCTTCTTAAGTTCACAAAAGAGATAGATTCAGAATATCTTGCGGCTCAGGTTACAGGCAAGGATTCTTCCAAATGGTTTAAAACTATTATTGTAAACAGGGGAAAAAATTCAGGAGTAGGCATTAATTTCCCTGTAATAGTTCCTGCAGGTGTCGTAGGCCAGGTTATTGAAGTTTCTCAGAATTATTCCAAAGTTTTGCTTATTACAGACAGGATGAGCGGTGTTGACAGCCTTGTTCAGGAAAACAGGGGACGGGGTATAGTATCTGGTACAAAGAATGATGTCTGCGAATTAAAGTATATGCTGAGGAAATTTGATTTAGAAAAAGGGCAGCATATTATTACTTCAGGTATGGACGGAGTTTTTCCCAAAGGTTTAAGAATAGGAGAGATAACACAGGTCAGGAAAAAAACATCCGGTATATTTCAGGAAGTCAGTGTCAAACCATTTGTAAACTTTGAAAAGCTTGAAGAAGTTTTAATTGTTTTTAAAAATTCGACAAAAGAAAGCTGAAGTTTTAGCTTACCCGGATATGATTAATATTCTTTTTATAAGAACATCCCTGATATTTTTAGATAAAGTCAATATATTAAAAAGGATGTCAGATTGAACTGCTCAGGATAAAACAATGGCAGATGTTGTCTTAAATATTTTTCTGGTTTCATTTCTTATTATACTTCAGTCCTTTTTTTTAAATGACTGGGGTTTTTACGATGTAATACTGGTGTGGATAGTTTTCTTTTTTACAAGCGAAAATAATAAAGTCAAAGTTCTGATTTTATGTCTTATTGCAGGTTACATAAAAGATTCCCTTTCAGGGGGAGTTTTTGGAGTATATCTTTCTTCATATCTCTGGTTTTTCATACTTCTTTATATAACTGACGGTTTTATCAATATCAAAAATTATATATTTATTCTATTTCTGGGTATATGCGGCATAAGCATAGAAGCTGTATTTATTTTTATTTCAAACTACAGCCGTTTTGTTCAGCCCGAAGCATCATCTTATATTTATAACGGATTTATATATGAGATTGTATGGGGGATTTTGACATTCCTTATTTTTTATTTTGTTATGATTCGTGTGGATATGGTTTATCAAAATATGTTATCAGTTTTTCAAAAGAAAATTTCTGATTTAAGCAGGATATAATATATATGGCATCTTATATTGAAGGAAGTATTGAGCCTGAATGGTTCAGAAAAAGGCTTAACCTTGTTCTTGTGTGGATAAGCATAGCTTTTCTTTTTATAGGTGCAAGACTGTTCTGGCTTCAGGTGATACACGGCGAAAAATTCAGGCAGTTGTCCCTTAACAACAGGATCAGGCTCCAGCGGCTTGCTCCGTCCAGAGGTCTTATATTCGACAGAAACAATACAACTATTGTTGATAACAGGCCTGCTTTTAATCTAAAGGTTGTCCCCGGTGATGTAGATTCTCTAAAGACCCTTATGGAAAAGCTTGAAAATTATGTTGAGATCGACAAGGAAACTTTTGAAAAGCTTAAGCAGGCTTTGAGATATACTCCTTTTAAGCCGTTTACCGTAGCAAGTGATATAAAACGTGAGACTGTTGCTTTAATTGAATCCAACCAGTACTCACTGCCAGGAACCTACATAAGTGTTGAGCCTAAAAGAGAGTATATTTATCCTGGTACTGCTTCCCATGTTATAGGCTATCTGGGTGAAGCAGATACTAAATTTATTAAAGCAAGACCTGAAACTCCTTTTAGATCTGGTGATAATGTAGGAAGAGCCGGTATTGAAAAAAAATATGAAGATTTTTTAAGGGGTAAATACGGCGGAGCCCAGGTAGAGGTTAATGCCAGAGGCAAGGTTATGAAGGTTCTTGATGAGGTTGAGGCTGAACCTGGTAATAATATTGTTCTTACACTCGATTTTGAGATCCAGAAATATGCAATGGAGCTTCTTGGCGATAAAACAGGAGCTGTTGTTGCAATGATTCCTGATACAGGTGAAATTATCTGTATGGCAAGCAGCCCGGCTTTTAATGAAAATTCTTTTATTACAGGTCTTAGTACAAAGGAATGGAAAAAACTTGCAAATGATCCTAACCGGCCTCTTCAGAACAAGGCTATTCAGGGAGAGTATCCTCCGGGGTCAATATATAAAATGATACCTGCCTTAGCAGGCCTTGAAGAAGGTATTGTTGAGCAAGATGACACTTTTTATTGTTCAGGCAGATATTTTTATGGAGACAGGTTTTTTAAATGCTGGAATGATTATGGACACGGAAATATAAATCTTAAGGATTCAATAATTCAGTCGTGTGATGTCTATTTTTATAAGCTTGGAAATAAACTCGGCATAGATAAGCTTGCAGAATATGCAAGAATGTTTGGAATGGGTAAAAAAACAGGTATTGAGCTTGATAATGAGGAAAAAGGCCTTGTTCCTGATTCTGTGTGGAAAAGACAAAGATTTAATTCTTCCTGGCAGGGTGGAGAGACTTTATCTGTAGTTATTGGTCAGGGATATAACCTGGTAACTCCATTGCAGATGGCAGTAATGACTTCAGCTTTAGCCAATGGAGGAGAAATTGTAAAACCATTGCTTGTAAAAAAAATTCAAAGTTCCAAAGGTGAAGTTATAAAAAGAATTGAAAAAGAAAAAATTGATGTACTTGATATAAAAGAAGAAAGTCTTGAGCTTGTAAGAGAGTCTATGAGAGATGTTGTTAATACACCAGTGGGAACAGCTTTTTCAGCAAGGTCTGATCTTGTCGAGATTTCAGGAAAAACAGGTACTGCTCAGGTTGTAAGCAGTCTGAAATATAAAGAAAATATGGGTAAAATAAAAAACTGGCTTCCCCACGCCTGGTTTACAGCCTATGCACCTTCAGAAAACCCGGGTATAGCAGTTACTGTTTTAGTTGAACACGGTGACCACGGATCTACTTCTGCTGCGCCTATAGCCAAAAAAATTATTGAAAAATACTGTATGGACAGAAAAAATGATTGATAAAAGACTTGTTGCAAATTTTGACTGGGTATTTTTTTTGATGATTTTTATTCTTTTCGGAATAAGCCTTCTTGAAATATACAGTGCTGTAAATACCGGAAGCAAAGGCTATGTAATCAGGCAGGTTGTGTGGTTTGCAGCCGGACTTATAGTTTTTTTTGTTATTCTTTTTTTCCATTTTCAGATTTTTGATAAATTTGCTTTGTTTTTTTATTTAGCTGTCAATATATTGCTGGCTTATGTACTTTTTGAGGGAAGACTTGTCGGCGGATCACAAAGGTGGATTTCTTTCGGTTTTTTTAATCT
The DNA here is from genome assembly GCA_051744925.1 of Thermodesulfobacteriota bacterium. Classification (GTDB taxonomy): domain Bacteria; phylum Desulfobacterota; class Desulfobacteria; order Desulfobacterales; family JACKCP01; genus JACKCP01. Next base: position 15,267 of record JBNJDM010000004.1, read on the forward strand.
GCAGCCTTCTGAACTTGCAAAGATTTCTCTTATATTTGTGCTTGCAAAGCATTATGCAAGAAATATGCTTCCCGGGGGCGTAGGTATAAGACAGCTTTTTATGCCTGCTGTGTATACTTTAATTCCGTTTCTTCTTATTCTAAAGCAGCCTGATCTTGGAACTGCGGGTATGCTGGTTTTAATAGCTGCCTTTATGACTTTATTTGTAAAAATCGAGAAAAAAACATTAATCTCATTAATAATTGGAGTCTTTGTAATCATAGTTCCGTTTTTTACATTTGTTTTAAAGGATTATCAGAAAGAAAGAATTATGACCTTTTTAAACCCCGGGAGTGATCCTCTTGGAGCAGGTTATCATATTATACAGTCAAAAATAGCTATAGGTTCCGGAATGTTTTACGGCAAGGGATACTGCCAGGGGACTCAGAATGCTCTTTCATTTATCCCTGAGCAACACACAGATTTTATTTTTTCTGTTTTTGCAGAAGAATGGGGTTTTTTAGGCTCATTGATTTTTCTTGTGTTTTATTTTTTTGTGCTTGTATGGGGGCTTAAAATTGCAGGCACATGCAGAAATTCCTTTGGAGTGCTTCTTTGTGTAGGGCTTCTGGCCTTAATTTTCTGGCAGCTTGTCATAAATCTGGGGATGGTTACAGGCCTTTTCCCGGTTGTCGGAATGCCTTTGCCCCTTATAAGCTACGGAGGTTCTTCTGTAATGACAATTATGATTTCAATGGGAATTTTAATGAATATAAGTATGAGAAAACATACTGCAAGGTAGGTAAAGAGAGTATGGTCAAGTAAACACTTATTTAGAGCAATTCAAAGTTGAAAAATCAGGCTGATTGTTATAAACCGTTAAAGATCTGATATTTCTAAAAACAAATTGACATTTTACGCTAAAAAGTGTTAGTAGCCAGACTTAAAAAAAATATTAATAAATATTAAAGGGGTTTCAGGAGGGGTTATGTCCGTTGATATTAGCCTGAATAGTTCGCTTATTATTCAGATAATTAACTTTGTTGTGCTTATTCTTGTCTTAAATGCTGTCCTTTACAAACCCATCAGAGGTATTCTTGCCAAAAGAAAAAATCTTATGGATTCACTGGAAGAAGATGCTGGTCATGCTGTTAAAAAAGCAAAAGACAGTGAGATCAAATTTCGTGAAGACATAAAAGCTGCAAGAATGAAAGGGGCTGAAAAGAAAAACGAAATTATAGATTCGGCATCTGAAGAAGAAGACAAGCTTCTTTCGGAAATTCAGCAGGAATCTGTGGAAAAAATTAATCAGGTTAAGGAAAAAATAAGTAAGGAAACTGAAGCTGCGAGAGCTTCGTTAGAAAAAGATATTGGTGAATTTGCCTCACAAATTGCTAAGAAAATTTTGGGGAGGGCTGTTTAATGAAGTTTAAAAAGGTTATTTTTTATCTTCTCCCTTTGCTGATGGTCTCTGCAGCAGTTTTTGCAGCAGGATCCGAAGGCGGTTCCCACGGAGGTGGATGGGGCACCATCGACAATTACAAACTTCTTAACTTTGTAGTACTTGTAGCTGTTTTGTTTGTTCTTTTGAGAAAGCCGGCAGGTAATTTTTTCAGTGGAAGAGTTGAGAATCTTAAAACAGAGATTTCTGAACTTGAAGAGAAAAAAGCTGAAGCTGAAAAAGAGCTGAAAGAGTATCAAAGCAAAATGGAATCACTGGATAAAGAAGTAAAAACCATTGTCGATACTTACGTGGAACAGGGAGAAAACGCCAGAGAGCAGATTATAGCTGAAGCAAAAAAATCAGCTGAAAAGATGCGGGCTCAGGCAGAGAAAAAGATTGAACAGGAGTTTTTGCAGGCTAGAGAAACGCTTTCAAAAGAGGTTATTGATAAAGCTGTAATTGAAGCAGAAAAGCTTATAAAACAAAATATCAATGATCAGGATCAGGAACAACTTATTAAGGAATACATCGGAAAGGTGGTGGCATAATGAGAGATATTGCTGTTGCACGCCGTTATGCCAAAGCGCTTATGCTTATTGGTCAGACAGGAAAAGATGCTGACGAATATGCACAGGAGCTTTCAGCTGTTGCCGGTGTGTTTGAAAATCACAAAGAACTGATGGAAGTTCTTTTAAACCCGCTTTACGGCCGTTCAGAAAGAAGAAAACTCCTTACTACCGTAGTTGACGGGATGTCTGTTTCTGAAAACATGAAAGCCTATATTATGCTTCTTTTTGACAAGAGAAGGATAGACCTTATTTCCGAAATCAATAATAATTACCAGAAGCTGGTGGATGAAGTAAAAAATATCGGAAGAGCTGTTATTACATCTGCCTCGCCTCTTTCTGAAGACACAATTGAAAAACTGCAAAGTGCTCTTTCCGAAAAAACAGGAAAGCAAATCGAGGTTGAGCTTAAAAACGATCCGGAAATTATTGGCGGGATTATCACTGTAATAGGTGACCTTGTCTATGACGGAAGCATTAAAACACAATTGGAAAATATGAAAGAATCTTTTAAAAGGGGTGAAGTAAGCTGATGGAAATCAAAGCAGAAGAAATAAGCCAAATAATTAAAGACCAGATCCAGGGTTTTGATAAATCAGTCGACCTTGCGGAAACTGGCGTAGTATTGTCGGTCGGGGACGGAATTGCGCGGGTATACGGCCTTGAAAATGTAATGGCTCTCGAACTTGTAGAGTTCCCCGGAAACCTTATCGGACTTGTTCTTAACCTTGAAGAAGATCATGTCGGCATTGCTCTTATGGGTGAAGATACCGAGATTAAAGAGGGAGATATAGTCAAAAGAACAGGCAGAATTGCCCAGGTTCCTGTAGGTGAAGGTCTTCTCGGTCGTGTTGTAGATACTCTTGGCCAGCCTATTGACGGTAAGGGCCCAATTGAGTCTGATCAGTTCAACAACATGGAAAAAATTGCTCCCGGCGTTATTGACAGAAAAAGTGTTCATGAACCAATGTACACAGGTATAAAAGCTGTAGATGCAATGATTCCTGTTGGTAGAGGTCAGAGAGAGCTTGTTATAGGAGACCGTCAGATCGGTAAAACAGCTCTTTGCATAGATGCTATCATAAATCAGAAAAACAGTAATGTTAAATGTATTTACGTTGCCTGCGGTCAGAAAAAATCTACAGTTGCTCAGGTTATGACTGTGCTTGAAGAGCATGGTGCAATGGAATACACAACAGTTGTTGCTGCATGTGCAAGTGATCCTGCTCCTCTTCAGTATCTTGCTCCTTATGCAGGATGTGCCATGGCTGAACATTTTATGGATAACGGAGAGCATGCCCTTATAGTTTATGACGACCTTTCAAAGCAGGCAGCAGCATACAGGCAGGTTTCTCTTCTTCTCAGAAGACCTCCGGGACGTGAAGCTTTTCCAGGTGATGTTTTCTACAACCACTCAAGACTTTTAGAGCGTTCAGCAAAATTAAATGATGAACTCGGAGCAGGCTCAATGACTGCTCTTCCCATAGTTGAAACTCTTGAAGGCGATGTTTCAGCATTTATTCCTACAAACGTTATTTCTATTACAGACGGTCAGATTTATCTTGAGCCGGGACTTTTCTTTTCAGGGGTAAGGCCTGCTGTTAACGTTGGTATTTCAGTTTCACGTGTTGGTGGTTCTGCCCAGGAAAAGGCAATGAAAAAGGTTGCAGGAACTCTTCGTCTTGACCTTGCACAGTACAGAGAGCTTGAGTCTTTTGCAGCATTTGGAAGTGATCTTGATGCAGCAACACAAAAGCAGCTGAAAAGAGGTGAAAGACTTGTAGAAATTCTTAAGCAGCCGCAGTATCAGCCGCTTAATCTTGAAAAACAGGTTTCTGTTATATATGCAGGAACAAAAGGATTTCTTGATAAATACGATACAGATGTAGTTGCAAAATATGAAGCAGGTCTTTATCAGTTTATCGAAGACAGATTTCCTAAGATTTTCGAAAATATTGCTGCTGACAGAACTCTTTCAGACGAAACAGAAAAGCTTCTTAAAGAAGCTCTTACAGCTTATTCAGAAGAGTTTGAGGATACAATAAAATAATTTAATTCTATAAGGTTGATTTAAATGGCTACACTAAAAGAGCTCAAACTTAAAATCACCGGGGTTAAAAAGACAAAGCAGATTACAAAAGCCATGAATATGGTTGCTGCTTCAAGACTCAGGGGAAGCCAGAGAAAAATAGATGCTTTCAGGCCTTATGCAGAAAAATATGCTGAGGTTTTGCTAAGTCTTGCACAAAAAGCTACAGATATATCATCAAAGCTTTTGGAACCCCGTGAAGAAATAGAATCTGTGCATATAATAATTTGCACTTCAGACAGGGGGCTTTGCGGTGCTTTTAACGAGTCATTGCTTGATAAGGCAGAAGAACTTATTGATCAGAATCAGGATAAGAATGTAATTATAACTGCTTTTGGTAAAAAAGGGCGTGACTGGGCAAGGAAGAAAAAAATTAATATTCATTCAGAGCATCTGAATGTTGTGGGTACTAATTTCGGTTTTGAAGTAGCCGAAAGAGCTGGGAATGATCTTATATGGCAGTTTTTAACAGGCGAGGCTGATGAAGTTTATATGGTCTCTTCTGAGTTTGCAAGTATGAGCAAGCAGATTCCTGTTATAAATAAAATACTTCCTGTAGCAGTACCTGAGATGTCTGAAGAAGATGTAAGTTCAGGCTCTGAGGAATATCAGGCTGAACATATATGTGAACCATCTGCTGAAGCAGTTCTTCAGGAGATGCTTCCAAGAAGTGTTCAGATACAGATCTTCAGAGGACTGCTGGAAACATCAGCAAGCGAACATGCTGCAAGAATGGTTGCTATGGATAATGCAACAAAAGCATGTAATGATATGATCACTGATCTTAATAAAGTATATAATAAAACAAGACAGGCTGCCGTTACTGCAGACTTAATGGACATTGTCGGCGGCGCAGAAGCATTAAAAGGCTAATTCTTTTTAATTTGGAGGAATATAATGGCAGAAAATACAGGTAAAGTAAGAAGGGTTTCAGGACCCGTAGTTGATGTGGAGTTTGAGCCGGGTAAGCTTCCACCAATTCTTACTGCTTTGAAAATTACTAACCCTGCTATCAATGATAAAGCAGATAATCTTGTCTGTGAGGTAGCTCAGCACCTGGGTGATAATCTTGTAAGAACAATCTCAATGGGTATTACAGACGGTCTTGTCCGCGGAATGGAAGTAAAAAATACAGGCGCACCTATTAAAATGCCGGTGGGTGAAGCAGTGCTCGGCCGTATTCTTAATGTAACCGGTGATTCTGTTGACGGAAAGGGTGAAGTTTCAAGAGAAAAGGAACTTCCTATACACAGGCCTGCTCCTGATCTTGCTGACCAGGATACTTCTGTTAAGGTACTTGAAACAGGTATTAAGGTTATCGACCTTCTTGTACCTTTCCCAAGAGGCGGTAAAATGGGTCTCTTCGGCGGTGCCGGTGTTGGTAAAACAGTTATCATGATGGAGATGGTTAACAACATAGCAATGCATCATGGTGGTGTTTCAGTTTTTGGCGGTGTTGGCGAAAGAACAAGGGAAGGTAACGACCTTTACGATGAAATGAAGGAGTCAGGAGTTCTTCCAAAAGCATCACTTGTTTACGGACAGATGACAGAACCTCCGGGAGCACGTATGAGAGTTGCTCTTTCAGCTCTTACATCTGCTGAATATTTCAGAGATGAAGAAGGCCAGGACGTTCTCCTTTTTATTGATAATATTTTCCGTTTTTCACAGGCAGGTTCTGAAGTTTCAGCGCTTCTTGGACGTATGCCTTCTGCAGTTGGTTATCAGCCGACTCTTGCAGAAGATATGGGTGATCTTCAGGAAAGGATCACTTCTACAAACAAAGGTTCAATTACTTCTGTTCAGTGTGTTTATGTACCTGCTGACGACCTTACTGACCCTGCACCTGCAACAACTTTTGCCCATCTTGACGGTACAGTTGTTCTTTCACGTGCAATTTCAGAACTTGGTATTTATCCTGCGGTTGACCCGCTTGATTCTACATCACGTATTCTTGATGCAAACTTCCTTGGGGAGGATCACTATAATACAGCAAGAACAGCACAGGTTATTCTTCAGAAATACAAAGATCTTCAGGATATTATTGCAATCCTTGGTGTTGATGAACTTTCTGACGAAGACAAAGTTACTGTTTCAAGAGCAAGAAAAATTCAAAGATTTCTTTCTCAGCCTTTCCATGTTGCAGAGCAGTTCACAGGCATGAAAGGTACTTATGTTAAGATTGAAGATACAATAAAAGGCTTTAAGGAAATTGCCGAAGGTAAGCATGACAATCTTCCTGAACAGGCTTTTTACATGGTTGGAACTATAGAAGAAGCAATTGCCAAATCTGAAAAAATGTCTGCAGAAGCAGCAGAGAGTTAAAGGGGGGCATTATGGCTGAAAAACTCAGTCTTGAAGTAGTAACCCCTGAAAAGATAGTTCTCTCCGAGGAGGATGCGGAAATGGTTGTATCTCCCGGCGAGCTTGGGGATTTCGGTGTTCTAAAGGGGCATACGCCTTTTTTGACATCACTTAGATTAGGTGCTTTAAGGTTTGTAGATAAAAAAGGCAGGGAGGAAACTGTTTTTATTAAAGGCGGTTTTGCCGAAGCTCTTCCAGGTAAAGTAACTATTCTTGCTGATGCTGCTGAGCTCAAGGAAAATATTGATGAAGCAAGGGCCAGAGAAGCCAAAGAAAGAGCTGAATTAAGGCTGAACGGAGATATGCCTGATGAAAAGACAGATTATGAAAGAGCCAGGCAAGCTCATATAAGAGCTGAGACCCGATTAAAGATTTCGCTTTTATAAATATTATATAGACTTAAAAAAGCCGCCTTTAAAAAGGCGGCTTTTTTAGTTTTTGAATACATTTTTTGGTTAAAGTATAACCGTCCGCAAGGAAAAATTTTTTTATACATTGAAGTATATAATGAATTTTACCTGAACGTAAAACTGTTAATTTTTTCCAAAGTCAGGTGTGTTGATCAGTGCATGGCAGAGCAATCAATATAATGCCCGGAAGTGAATTTTTACTGTTTTCATCTGTCAGTGACATAAAAAAAATTGCTTCAAAAGCAGATTTATCCGCCTGGATTACCCCTTTAAAACTTCCTGATTTTTCAATTTTTGCTAAAAGATTTCTCCAAAGACTGTAAAGCCTTTTTCTGGTCTCAAGATCAAGAAGACTATCAATATTTTTTCCTTTAAAATCTGCAAGTCTTAAGCTTGTGAGATCTTTTCCTTTTTTATTTGTTTTAATAATTTTCCCGGACAGAGAGCACATGAAAAACAGAAGAGGGGCATTGTGAAAAAAATTTAAATGCTGACCAAGAAGTGTTCTTGATTTATGAAGTGTTTTTAAAGTAACGCCAAGTCTGGCTTTATTTTTTCTTAAATCTTGTTCATATTTTTCTCTGTATTGAATTTTGTCTTCTTCAAACTTGTCTTCTGCTTGTCTCAATTTTTCTTCTGCTTTTTTTTCGCCTGTTATATCTACAGCAATTCCGCCTATAAGAGATTCTCCATATTGTGAATATACGGGGAATTTTATTTTTTTGAAAATATTTGAACTTCCACAGATTTCAGGAAAAGATTCTATTGTTTCAATTTTATTCTCACGAAGTACCTTTAGATCTTCCATGGTAAATTTTGAAATAAGATAATCGGGAAAAGGTTTATTATTACTGCTCTTTTTAGATGAAATGTTAATAAAATCTTTCATATAATTATTTTTATAGATGTATTCACCTTTGGAGTTTTTAAGAAATACGGCCCCAGGGAAATTTTCGAAAATTGATGAATACATTTTTTCAGTATTTTTTAATTTGTTTTTAAGGTCTGTAAGCTCAGTTTGATTTGTTGCAGACCATAGACAGCCGGTAAGTTTACTTTCTTTGTTTGATAAGTTTGTTTTTTGAATTTTGTATATCTTTTTTTTGCTGTTATTTTGTTTTTCTATAATAGCTTCATCATTATTCTTAAGGTCTGAGGCTATAAGTTTTACAAGAAAATTCAGTTTATCAGGAAGTTCTTCAGCAGTTTTTCCAATCAAGTTTACATCGGGGTATCCGCTAAAAATATTTGTGTAGAATGATTTGTTTGCATATACAAATCTGTTGTTTTTATCAGTCACCCAAACTGGGTCAATAAAATTATCAAGTATATCAGTGTCTGTATTAAAATTATGGTTATCTTTCAATATTTCATTTTTAGAATCCATTTTAATTGATTCTTTAATATTTATCTGAATAAGGCCTGCCTCGGTTTCGGAGGTGTCTATAAAAAACATATCAGCAAAAACTGGAATCCAGGTATCTTTAGAGGTTCTGATCTTTATTTTGGTATCGCTAACAGATTTTTTTGTAAAAAAAATATTTTTAAGTGTTTTTCGAAAGCTGTTTTTTTCAGAGTACACAAAAGCTGTTACCGGAATGTTGTTGGTTTCGGCTGAAGAATAACCGATAAGGTTTTCAAAACCTGTTGATGTAAAAATCATTTTACTGGTGTTATCAATGATACATGTAGGTTCTGCATTGCTTTGGTTAAGTATAGATTTATCAAAAGCAGGTATTTTTGTGGTTGAAATAATTTTGTTTATGATTTGTCCAATAAGTCTTGCTGAAACTTTTAAACCGTCTTTTTCATCCTGTGACCAGATTCTTGGTTTCTCACAGTCTGCAACCGCGAGTGTTCCGTAAAATCTGTCCCTGGAAAAAACAGGTATAAGTATAAAAGATTTTATAAGATGATCCTTTAGTAAAAGCTCGTCAGGTTCACTAAGATCGTTTACTTTTTTTTGGTAAGCATCTCCGTTGGATAAAATTTTAAAAACCTTGTCAGTATATCTGTATTTTTTAAGGGCAGAATCGGGTTTGATAGGGAACAGGTTTGGTGAAAACCATTCATATTTAAGATTCATAAGATTTGAGCCGTAATCATTAATTGTATTTTCAAATATCAGGATGCGGTTTGATCTTGTTGAAATACCGAGGTGGCGTAGTATTTCATAAAGCATTGTTTCACTGATATTACCGGCAGACTGAATAATATTTTCTGATGCAAATATTATGGACTGTAAAATAGCATCTTTATGGATATTTTGGGTTGTTTGATCGTTTTTGTTAGGACTAATGTTAATAGATGAAAAAATAAACAAAAAACCTGTATTTATAGAATTTGTATAAGTTTTGTTGATATTTAACTTTGAATTGATAAATTTATTTTGTGATTTTATGCAAATTTGATGATCTGCAGATGAAAGATTTGGATCCTCTGTTATATCTTTAAAATTTATTAAAGTACCAGATGGTTTATCTTTTGTAAGAAAGTTTGCAAGAGGCTTACCAATAGCCTGATCCCTTTCGGTTTCTACTACAGTTAAAAATTCAGGAGAAATATCTGTTATTGTGCCTTTTAAATCAGTAGAACAAGTACAGGCCATTGGCATTGCTGAAACAGAATCTGCTGCAGCAAAATTTTTAAGCAGATTTTTAATATATTTATCTTTTAAAAAAGGGTTTTTGTTCGGGCTTATTTTTGAATTCATTTTAGGTTTCTTTTGTATGATTGAATTTTGAATTAATTAAAGAGATTATAATAAATCATTCAATCAGTAAACAAAAGTAAAAATATAAATGCCCTGAAAAGAAATTACAGAGCATTTATATTTCAAAAGGAAATTTAGTCAGCTTTTTTTCTTAAAAAAGTAGGGAGTTCAAGCCCGGACTTTTTCTTTTTTCTGAAATAAGCCGGTGTGTCAAGAGACTGGGAAAGTCTGTTTGAATTTGAATCGCTTTCGATTTCATCCTGACCTTCAACTCTGCTTATGCTTTGAATCTGAGGATCTTTTTTTGAAGCTGAATAATTGATTATATTATCTGACTCAGAAATATGTGAATTGTCAGAAATATCTGTGGCTGTAGCTGGTCTTATTCTTCCTCTTGTCGGAGTGTTTGATGATTTTGAAGAATATGAGTCTGTTTTATAGTAATTAGGACTTGTTTCAGTTTCAATTCCTGTTGCTATAACTGTAATCTGTATTTCATCTTCAAGGCTGTCATCTATTGCCTGACCCCAGATAAGGTTAACATCATCTCCTGCTTCACTGTATATTTTATCCATTGCATCATTTAATTCATTCATGGAAAGGTTTTCAGAAGATGTTATATTAACAAGTATGCCTTTTGCGCCTCTGATGGAAATATCGTTTAAAAGCGGATGTGATATAGCACTGTCTGCCGATTCAACAGCTCTTGTTTCACCGGTTGAAGTACCGATTCCCATGAGAGCAACTCCTGCTTCTGACATTATGGTTTTTACATCAGCAAAGTCGAGGTTAACAAGTCCGGGCTTAAATATAAGATCAGAGATTCCTTTGACAGAGTGGTGTAAAATTTCATCTGCTTTTTTAAACATATCAACAACAGTAGTGTTTTTAAGCGCAATAGTAGAAAGTCTGTTGTTTGGTATAGTAATTACTGTATCAACAATATCCCTTAATTCTTCAAGGCCTTGTTCTGCCTGTTCCAGTCTTCTTTTCCCTTCAAAGGAAAAAGGCTTTGTAACAACAGCAACTGTAAGTATGTTCATTTCTTTGCATACTTTTGCAACTACCGGAGCTGCTCCTGTTCCTGTTCCGCCTCCCAGCCCTGCTGTAATAAACACCATGTGAGCGTCTTTAAGGGCCTCTTTAATTTCTTCAATGTTTTCCTGGGCAGCCTGCTTGCCTTTTTGAGGATCTGCTCCCGCACCAAGTCCGAGTGTGGTAGTAGTACCAAGCTGGATTTTTACATTCGCCTTTGAATTTTCAAGATCCTGAGCATCTGTGTTGGCTACAATAAACTTTACACCTTCCAGTTCAGAATTAATCATATTGTTTACTGCGTTGCCGCCGGCGCCGCCTACACCTATTATTTTGAGTCTGGCAGTGTTCTCATTTTCTACATATGAAAAACTCATGTTTGCCTCCTTTTATTATAAAGCCGTTTTGTTTTTTTATTTGAACCAGTCAATTATTTGCTGGAAAATTTTGCTGAAATTGTTTTTGTTTTTTCTTGTATTTCCGAATTCAAAAACATCCTTTGCTCCAAATCTTACAAGACCAACTGCGGTTGAGTAGTCCGGTCTGTTAACTGCATCGCTCAGTCCACTTACATTTGATGGGAAACCGATTCTTACCGGAGTGTTGAATATAGATTCTGCAAGGTCAACAATACCCGGCATATTTGCTGTCCCTCCTGTTAATACAATTCCTGAAGGGATTTCATATTCCATACCTGATCTGTAAATTTCATCATTGAGCATAGTAAGAATTTCTTCTGTTCGTTTTTCTAAAATTTCGCATAAAATCTGGCGGTGGGTTTCATTGTCGCCTTTTTTACCCATTGAAGGTATTGTGATTATTTCTTCAGGATCTATATTATCTGAAATGCATTCACCTTTATTCAGTTTCAGCATTTCAGCGTCATGTACAGGAGTGTTCATAACAGCTGCAACATCTTTTGTAAGAATCTGTCCTGCAATCGGAAGAACATAAGTATATTTAATATTTCCACCGGAAAAAATCGACATATCAGAAGAATTGCCGCCGATATCTATAAGAGCAACTCCGTGTTCCTTTTCTTCTTCTGTAAGAACTGTTGCTGATGATGCAAGAGACTCAAGAACTATTTTTTTAATTTCAAGGCCGGCTATATCGACACATTTAACAATATTTTGAATAAAGGTTCCCGGCCCGGATACTATATGAATTTTAACTTCCAGAGTTCCTCCGGCCATGCCTTCTGGATTCTGGATACCGTGCTGGTCATTTACAATAAATTCCTGTGGCAGAACATGGATTATTTCAGATTTTTTCAGATGTGCTTTTGACGAGATCTGGGCTGTAGCCTGCTCAATAACTCTGTCTATGTCATGTTTTGTTATTTCAGATGAGTTTGTAATAATTACTCCTGAACCGGAATATCCTTTAATATGCTGGCCTGAAATCCCGGTATAAACTTCTGAAATTTCACATGCAGCCATTATTTCAGCAGCATCAACAGCCCTTTGGATTGCTGTAACTGTAGAGGTAATATCAACAATTGCACCTTTTTTAATCCCGGTTGAATTTTCTTCTCCGACACCGATGATTTGAATTTCATTGTTTATCAACTCTCCTACAACAGCTCTTACTTTTGTTGTACCTATGTCTAAACCTACTATTATCTCGCCTTTTTGTGCCATTGTTCCTCCTTTTTCAGCCTCTTGCAGGAAAGGGTGTTATTACTACCCGTTTTTTTCTGGATAAATCTAGCTGATCAATTTTCTTATCAGGAAATTTTCTTTTAAAATAAATATTTATTAATCTGAGATTATGAAATTTATCTTCAAAATCATTAAAACCAAGAATCATTTTTTTACATAAATTAGTATTTAAAACTTTTACTCCTATATCTTTGTCCATGACTATTTTGCTTGAGCCGGTAAATAGGCCGGTATTATAAATATCTTTTTCAGTTTTTATAAGGCTCATTGCAGTATTAAGTTCTTTGCTCTGATTATTAACGTCAAAAATATTCAATCCGTGTATTTCGGGAATATTTGTATTTAAATCTTTTTTATCCGCTTTTTTGAAAATTCTTCCTTCATTATTGAGAAGGTAAGTTCTGTTTAATTTTATTTTTGCAGCCGGAGTATGCTCTTTAATATTAATTTTTATTTTATCAGGGAACTCTCTTTTTATAGAACAGTCATCAATCCAGTCAGAATGGACAAGTCTTTTTCTGATGAGCTTGAGATTCATTCTGATAATACTTTCATTTTCACTTATATCAGCAGTATGAAGGACTGTACTTCTGTTAAGCCTTTTATTTCCTTTGACAATTACTTTTTCAGCAAAAAAAGTATTACTTTGTATTATCATATCATGGGCAAAAATCAGTCCTGTACCGAGAAAAAAAATAAAACCTGTGTGGAAAAGAAAATATACTATTTTTTTCCATCTTGGTATCATGTTTGTATTTTTTTTCTTAGCGCCCGACAATTTTAACCTCCGGTTTAAGATCTATGTTAAATCTTTGTTTTACTTTCTTTTGTACAAGTTCCTTTAGTTTTAATATGTCTTGTGTAGTTGCATTGTTTTTATTTGTAATAAAGTTTGCATGAACTTTGGAAATTTCTGCTCCGCCTATTGATTTACCTTTTAAACCTGCTTTTTCTATAAGCATTCCCGCAGGTATTTCAGAAGACGGGTTTTTGAAAAAAGATCCGCATGAAGCCAGCTTTAGAGGTTGTTTTTCTTTTCTTTTTTTTATTAATTCTTTTGCTTCTTTATATGTTTTATTTTTATCTGTTTTATCAAGCTCAAGCAAAACATCAATAATTATATAATTTTCGATTCTTTGATTCTTAAAGTCTAGTTTCCTGTACCCTGGTATAAGATCATGATCTTTAATTTTTAAAAGATTTCCACTTTCATCAACTGCTGTTATTTCTTTAATAACTGAAGATATGTTTCCCTTGTCTGTACCAGCATTCATAAATACTGCACCACCTACCAGACCGGGAATTCCTGTAAGGCAATTAAGTCCCAGATAACCTCTTGCAGCGGCATACCAGCATAGCCTGGGGAGCTTGACTCCTGACTGAACTCTTAAAAGTACTGAATGCTCATTTTCATTTTCTGTTAAAAAAGATGAAAAATATTTTCCGGGATTTATGACATATTTTATCCCTGTATCTTTAACTAATGTATTGGTTCCGCCTCCGATAACATTGAAATCAGAGTTTTCTGACTTAATCTTTTTCAGAAGATTGATCAGTGACTCAAGGTTTTCAGGTTCTGCAAAAAAGTCTGCTTTTCCTCCTGTTCTAAAACCTGTTTTTGGGCCCAGATCAACATCTTTTGAGATATTAACCTTAAAGGTCTGATTGTTTAACTCAGTTGTGAGCATTTATAATATCCTCAACAAATTTTTCACCAAGTTTGTAAACATTTCCTGCACCCAGAGTAAGAATTACACTGTCCTGATTAAGTTTTGTTTTCAGACAGTCAAGAACGTCCTGATCTGTCATGCAGCAGTAAACATTTTTGTGACCATGTTCTTTTACACCTTCACAGAGAGATTTGTTTGAGATACCAGGGATCTCTTTTTCACCTGCGGGATAAACAGGAACAATTATGAGCTTGTCGCTTTCATAAAATGATCTTGAAAAATCTTCAAAAAGAGATTTTGTTCTTGAATATCTGTGAGGCTGAAAAACTACAGTTATGTTTTTTTCAGGATAAGCCTCTCTCAGAGTTTTCAGGGTTGTCTGGATTTCAGTAGGGTGATGTCCGTAATCATCCATGACAACTAGATTATTGAGCTTGCCTTTTATTTCCATTCTTCTTTGAACACCTGATATTTTTTTCAGTGCAGATTCGATTGTTTTAAAAGGTATTCCAAGTTCACATCCCAGAGCTATCGAGGCAAGAGCATTGGAAACATTATGCAGACCAGGAAGATTAAGAGTAATTTGACCTATAATTTTATTGGAATACTCTACGCTGAAACTGCTTGTAAGATTTGAAAAACTTATGTTTTTTGCTCTGTAATCAGCCTGTTTCTGGAATCCGTATGTTACAAACCTTTTTTTAATATCAGGAATAATATCCTGAATATATTCATTATCAAGGCAGATGATGCTTAAGCCGTAAAAAGGTATTTTATTTATAAAATCGAGAAAATCTTTTTTTATCTCTTCAATCGATCCGTAATAATCAAGGTGTTCTTTATCAATATTTGTTACAATTGCAACTGATGGAGTCATTTTAAGAAATGATCCGTCTGATTCATCTGCTTCTGCAACTAAAAATGAGCCTGCTCCAAGCCTTGCATTTGTTCCTATTCTTTTGAGTTTACCGCCAATAATTATAGTAGGGTCAATATTTCCTTCTATAAGAACTTCTGAAACAAGGGATGTAGTGGTGGTTTTGCCGTGCGCTCCTGCAACAGCTACGCCGTACTTCAGCCTCATAAGCTCTGCAAGCATTTCAGCCCGCGGAATTACCGGAATATTGAGATCTTTAGCTGATTTTATTTCAATATTGTCTGAATTTACAGCAGAAGATACAACTATAACATCAGCATTTTCAATATTTAATTTATTATGTCCCATATAAATTTTTCCGCCGAGCTTTGCAAGACGTCTGGTGTTTTCATTCTCCTTAAGATCGGAACCAGATACTTTATATCCCTGGGTAAGAAGTATCTCTGCAATACTGCTCATCCCTATTCCGCCTATTCCGACAAGATGTATATGGTATGATTTATCAAACATAAATTAACTTAGCTTTCCTTTTATTCTGTAATAGATTTCATCTGCTGCATTTGGTTTTGCAGCTTTTTTCATATTTTTGCTCATAGTTTCAAGCCTGTTTTTATCATTAATTAATGATTTTACTGCTTCAGCAAGAACTTCACCTGTAAGATTTTTTTCTTCAATCAGTACTGCTGCATTATCACCTGCAAGAGATTTTGCATTAAAATACTGGTGATTGTGAGTAGCAAAAGGGAAGGGCACAAGTATTGCCGGAATTTTTGCGCATGTTAGTTCAGCAATTGTAGATGCACCTGCTCTTGCAATAATCAAATCAGATTTTGAGTAAATATCAGTGATTTTACTGAAAAAAGGCTGAACTTCGAAATTAGCCTTTTTTTCAATAAAATTTTTTTTAACAAATTCATAGTCTTTTTCACCGGTTTGATGAATAAATTTCATTTTATCAAGGTCTTCAAAGAATTTGAGTGAATCGCATACTGCTTTGTTGATTGACTCAGCTCCCTGACTTCCGCCTGTAATAAAAATAGTTGCACTTTTTTTATCAGTTTTGTAAGCATTAAGGCCTATTTTTTTTCTTATTGGATTTCCTGTGAAAATATTTTTACCATCTGGTCCTAGTTTTGTATCAGGAAACGATGTAAAATTTAATTTTGCAAAATATGCAAAAATTTTATTCGAGATTCCAGGTACTGAATTTTGCTCCTGAAGAAATACAGGAATATTTCCAATTATAGCTGCTATAATAACCGGTACAGAAACATATCCTCCAACCCCGATTACAGCATCTGCTTTAAACTTTTTAAGCTCTGTACGCGCAAGTGATACAGATTTTAAGACTGTTAATAAGTTTTTAAATTTATTTAAAAAGCTTTTACCTAAAATTCCACCTGAAGGAATTACTTTATATTCATAACCTTCATTATTTAAAATATTTTTTTCCAGAGAATTGCCTGTATTTAAAAACAGCACTTCATTTAAGGAGTTTTTTTCAGTAAATACATCAGCAAGAGCAACACCCGGATAAAGATGTCCTCCTGTTCCTCCTCCTGTTATAGCTATTTTGAAATTTTTCTTTTTATCCATCTGAAGCAGCTCCGATATTCATTAGTATTCCAACAGCTGACATATTCATTAACAGTGCTGTTCCTCCGTAACTGATAAAAGGGAGGGGCAACCCCTTAGGAGGCAAAATAGAAAGGGTTACCCCCATATTAATAACAACATGCAGTCCAATGACTGAAGTGATCCCTGTAGCAAGCAGTGATCCGAATTTATCCGGTGCACTTTCAGCAATTTTAAATCCTCTTATTAGAAATGCTGAAAAAAGGAAAATCAGAAAAAAAACTCCGATAAAGCCTGTTTCTTCACCTATTATTGAAAAAATAAAATCTGTATGTGATTCAGGAAGATATTCAAGTTTAAGCATTCCGTCTCCAAGCCCTGTTCCGAAAAAACCTCCATTAATGAATGCTTTTAAAGACATCGTTGCCTGGTATGAAATTGTAGAACTGTATTCCCAGGGATTAAGAAAGCTTAAAATTCTGTCTACCCTGTAATCCTGCTGAAGCATGAAAAATACACCAAGTATAAGTCCGGCAGATGTTAATAAAACCATATGCTTTGTCCCTGCACCTCCTGAAACAAGCATTATCCAGATAATAGCTGCTATTATAACTATTGATCCGAAATCGGGCTGGAAATAAAGAAACAGTGCAAAAATTGCAAAAAGTATAAGGTGGGGAAGTATTCCTTTTTTAAAAGAATCCATGTCTTCCTGGTGAATCGAGATTGTATGTGCAAGGTATATAATAATAGTATAAAATGAAAAAACTCCTGGTTGCAAAGATATAAATGGAAGTTTAAGCCATCTTGATGCTCCGCCCACTGTATGACCAAGAGGAGTGATATAGATTGCAGCAAGAAGTAGAATAGATAAAACAATGCCGGGATACGCAGCTTTTTTTAAAGTTCTGTAAGGTAAAAATCTGAAAAAAAGAAGAGATACAAGTCCGCCTGCAGCAAAAATCAACTGTTTTTTGATGAAATAAAACTGGTCTCCGTAAATCCTTCCTGCTGAATGCAGACTTGCTGAATAAAGAACAATCAGGCCAAAAATCAGAATAAGAAGAAAAGATCCCCATAAAAAAGGATCCTCCAGGATAATTTTTTGAGACCGAAAATTTTGTTTTCTACTCATGGCTTTTGTCCTGAAGTTTTTGTACGCAATCTTTGAATACTTCTCCTCTGTGCATGTAATTTTTAAACATATCAAAGCTTGAGCATGCAGGAGAAAAAAGTACTGTTCCATTATCTTTTATATTATCAAATGCTTTGTTTACAGCATCTTCCATCGATTTGGCAAAAATGGTGTTTCCTTTGAAATTAACTTCTCTTTTTATTTTTTCCTTTGTTTCTCCAATAAGAATAAGGTTTTCTACTTTTTTGTTTATTATCTGTTCAAGCATTGCATAATCATAACCTTTGTCTTTTCCTCCCATTATAAGAGAAATCACCCCATCCAGACCTTCAAGGGCTTTAAGTACAGAATCAGGATTTGTTGCCTTGGAATCGTTTATAAATTTAGTCTTTCCTACAGTTTTGCAGTATTCCATTCTGTGGGGCAGCCCTTTGAAACACTCTATTGCTTTTTTAAGACCTTCCGGAGTTGCTCCGGCTTCAAAAGCAGCTGAGGCAGCTGCGCTCAGATTTTCCAGATTATGTCTTCCTTCAGGTTTAAATCTGCTTAAGTTAAAGTCTTGCTTAATATTATTAATATTTATTTTTAAATATCCGTTTTCAGCTGAAGCACTGTTTTGATCCTCAAGGTATTTGTTAAACCAGATTTTTTTTATGGAATGGTTGATTTTAATATTGTCATTTATGTTTAATACTGCGCAATGGGAAGAATTCATATTTTTAAAAATATTCAGTTTCGATTTTTTATATCCTTCAAAACCGTCGTATCTGTCCAGGTGATCAGGAGTAATATTTAAAAGTACTGCAATATCAGGAGCAAAATTTATGGAAGTATCAATCTGAAAACTTGATACTTCTATTACCATTATATCGTAATCATCCTGGTTAAGTACCGCATCTGACAAAGGTGTACCAAGGTTGCCGCCTTTAAAAACTCTTTTATTGTCCAGGCTGAATATTTCTGCTGTAAGTTCTGTTACAGTACTTTTCCCGTTTGTTCCTGTAACTGCAATAACAGGTTTGTTTATATAAGACCATGCAAGCTCAAGCTCTCCTGTTACAACTGCATTGTTCTGAGCTTTTGCTTCTTCGTATATTCTGCTTCTCTGATCTATTCCAGGACTCAAAATTACAAGATCTGATTTTGCTATTTGTTTGTCAAAGTCTTTGCCTGTAAATATTTCAATATTTTTTTTGGATAATTTTTTTATTTCTTCTTTATTAATAATAGTTTCATCAATATCGCAGCCGCATACATTAAATCCTTTGCTGTGCAAAAGGTTTAGTGCAGATATTCCTGACTTACCAAGTCCAGCAACTGTTGTTTTTTTGTTTTTAAAATTATCAAAAAAATTCATTTTATCTTATCTTTAATGTTGAAATTGCAATAAGGGCAAAGATTACTGCTACAATCCAGAATCTTACAATTATTTTAGATTCTTCCCAGTTGATCATTTCAAAATGATGATGTATGGGCGCCATTCTGAAAAATCTTTTACCTTTTGTAATTTTAAAATATAAAACCTGTATTATTACAGACAAAGCCTCTATAACAAAAACACCGCCTATTATTACAAGAAGAATTTCCTGTTTTGTAAGAACTGCTATTGTTCCAAGCAAAGCTCCCAGCGGAAGAGATCCTGTATCTCCCATGAAAATATTTGCAGGTTTTGCATTAAACCATAAAAAACCAAGGCCTGCGCCTGCAATGGCTCCGCAGAGAATTGTAAGTTCCGCGCATCCTGGTACATATGTAATCTGAAGATACTCAGCAAGTTTTGCGTGTCCTGCAAGATATGAAAAAAGGAGAAAGGTTGATGCAGCAATTGTTACTGATCCTATTGCCAGTCCGTCAAGCCCGTCTGTGAGATTTACCGCATTGGAAGATCCTGTGATTACAAGGGCTGCAAAAAATATATAACTCATTCCAAGGTCTATTGATACATCTTTAAAAAACGGGAAGTGCAGCTCAGTGTTAAATCCCGGGGTAAGATAGATAAGTATACCTGCTATAAGAGATATGGAAATCTGCATTAAAAATTTATTTCTTGCGCTTAAGCCTTCTCCCTCTTTTTTTATCTGCTTGATGTAATCATCTGTAAATCCTACAGCAGTAAATCCTATTGTAATTATTATTGTTATCCAGACATAAAAAGTATCAAACCTTCCCCACAAAATTAATGAAAAAAGAGTAGCCCCTATAATCAGAAGTCCTCCCATTGTAGGAGTTCCCTTTTTTTCATAATGGCTTGTTGGCCCGCATTCTCTGATAAATTGTCCGATCTGTAGTTTTTCCATAAAAGCAATAAAGCAGGGGCCTATAATCAGGCATAAAAGAAAAGCAGTTACTCCGGAATATATTGTTCGAAATGTTATATACTGAAAAATATTAAAAAATGTAATGTCTGTATGTAAAGGGTATAATAGATAATAAAGCATATTCTACTCCGGTTTTTCTGTTAGTCTTTTTAAAACATTTTCCATTTTTGAGCCTCTTGAGCCCTTAATAAGTATCCAGTCACCCGGAGATGCCATGGACAATAGCTTTTGGGAAATTTCTTCATGATTTCCTGTGAAAATATATGTTCTGCCGTTCGATTTATTCTCAGCTCCTTCTGCTGTAGATTTAGCAAAATCGCCGTAAATAAAAATACCTTCAGGATTTATCTCGGCTGCAGTCTCTCCGGCAGATCTGTGATATTTGGCTGAGTCTTTGCCAAGTTCAAGCATATCTCCAATCACTATGAAGCATCTGTTTTTATTTCTGATCTGATTAAAATCGTTGATAGAGGCTTTTAAAGATTCAGGATTGGAATTGTATGTATCATCTATGATATTAAGACCTGAATTAGTATTGCAGATTTTGAAAAACCTTCCTTCAATTCCGGAAAATTTTAAAAGACCAGCTTTTACAGATTCTGTATCTGCTTTTGCAGTAAGTGCAGCAAGAGTAGCTACAGCAGCATTTTTAATAGCTGTGTTCCCAAAAACCCTGAGTCTTATTTCAAAAATCTGTTTTTTTTCTTCAATCCCGCCGGTAAGAATTGCACTTGATAATTCTTCTGAGATATCAGGTTCTGAAATAATCAGATCTGAACTTTCTGAATAACCGAATTTCAAAACTTTATGATCTGTCAGATATTTACAAAGAATAGAGTCCTCATCATTTATAATTACAAATGATCCTTTTTCCATACCCTGACAAACAGAAGCTTTTTCAGCTGCGATCTCCTCAATATCAGAAAATGATTCTATGTGTGCAGGAGCGATTTTGGTTATCAAAGCTATATCAGGTCTTGCTATTTGAGAAAGATATCCGATTTCCCCTTTGGAGTTCATGCCCATTTCTATAACAGCAAAGTCGTGGTCAGTTTGTGCTTTAAGAAGGGTAAGCGGAACTCCGATATGGTTGTTATAGTTTTTCTCCGGACCCAGTACGCTATGTTTTTCCTTAAGAATAGATTTGAGCATTTCTCTTGTTGTGGTTTTTCCTGCTGATCCTGTAATTCCGATTACTTTAAGATCAAGATTTTTTCTTTTGTAACCGGCTAAATCTCCAAGAGCTTTTACTGTGTCGTCTACAGCAATTGCAGTAAGTTCAGAAAATTTTTCTACAAGCTCCTTTTTATCTTTGTTTATAATTACTGCAGCAGCACCTGCTTTTGCTGCAGTTTCTATAAAATCATGTCCGTCAAAGTTTTCTCCTTTTAAAGCTATAAAAAGGGATCCTTTATCAAGTTTTCTGGAATCTATGGAGATATCACCTGAAAATTCATAACTTCCTGTCTGAAGAATTATTCCTGAGCAGGCTTTTGTTATTATATCAATATTTTTAAGTACGGTTTCTTTATGAGCCATAAATTTTTTCCACCTCTTCACGTGCAACAAGATTATCATCAAATGATACTTTTGTTCTGCCTGTTATCTGATAGTCTTCATGGCCTTTTCCTGCTATAAGAATGCAGTCGTCTTCCCTGGAAATTGCTATTGCTTTGTTTATTGCTTTTCTTCTGTCAGGTTCTGTAATGTAGATACTGTTTTTTGTTTTTAAAATATTGTCAGTGTCTGTTTTTACAGCTGATGATTTTATTCCCTGTTCTATTTCTGAAATAATAAAATCAGGATCTTCGGTTCTTGGGTTATCTGAGGTGATTATTGTAATATCAGCCAGTTCTCCTGAAATTTTACCCATTAAGGCTCTTTTTTTTCTGTCTCTGTCGCCTCCGCACCCGAAAACCGAGATTAGTCTGTTTTTACATAAAGGTTTGAGGCTTTTTAAAACATTTTCAAGGGCATCAGGAGTATGGGCATAATCAACAAAAATAAAAGGCCTTTTGCTGTTTTTAACCTGTTCAAGTCTTCCTGCGATTGATTTTGCGTTTTGTATAAGGTCTGAGCATTTTTCAGGAGATACCCCTGAGCAGACTGAAGCTGCAAAAGCTGCAAGTATATTTTGTGTATTATGTCTGCCTGAAAGTTTTGATGAGAAATTGTATGATTTGTTTTCAAACTTAATAGTGCCGGTAGTATTGTTAAGTTTGATTTCTATGCTTTCAGCTTTGAAATCTGCATCATGTTCAGCAGAAAAAGAATAAATATTTTTTTTGTTTTTTTCCCTGAAAAATTTTAAAAAGCTTTTTCCATATTCATCATCACTGTTTATTATCCCTTTTGCAGGTAAATATTGTTCATATCCTTCAATCCTTGTGATTAAAAAGTCTTTTTTAACTTTCCAGTAGTTTTCCATTGTTTTGTGAAAATCGAGATGATCCTGGGTAAGATTGGTGAATACAACTGTATTGAAATTTACGTCTGCAACTCTTAAAAGTTCAGCAGCATGTGAAGAGACCTCAATAATTATGTCTGTTACATGGTTGTCTTTCATGCGCCTGATAATTTCCTGAAGATCCTTTGATTCAGGAGTTGTTGTGCTGTTTTCAGTTTTTTCCACAGTTTTGTCAGGAAGTATGAAATGTGAGTCTATAGTACCTATGAAGCCAGGGTTTTTACCTGCGCCTTCAAGTATTTTTTCAATTATTGTTCCTGTTGTTGTTTTACCGTTTGTTCCGGTTATTCCGATAATATTTATTTTTTGTGAAGGAAAGTCGTAAAAAGCCGCAGATATAAATGAAAGGGCTCTTCTTGAATCTGATACTATTATCTGGGGTATTTCAATATTTTTGATTTTTCTTTCGCAGATAATTCCTGCAGCCCCTTTTTTTACAGCTTCAACAATATAGTCATGCCCGTCTGCTGTAAAACCTTTTACAGCCACAAAAATATCACCTGGTATTGTGTGTAATGAATTGTAGGAGATCCCTGTGAAATCAGGAAAGTTTTCAGGAGCTTCAATTATTGAAAAAGGGAGTTTAGTCTTCCAGATATTATTACTCTGCATAAAGATCACCTTTGAGTGCCACAGTTATATCTTCCGGAAGAACATTTAAATAGCGGAGAGTTTTGGTTGTTATATCCTTAAAAACTGGAGCTGCAACTATTCCTCCGTAATAAGATTCTGTTGGTTCATCTACTGCAACCATTACCGCAATTTCAGGCTGTTTGGCAGGAGCAAAACCAAGAAATGTAGATATATATTTTTCTCTGGAGTATTTACCTTCAGGAGTAAGTTTTTGTGAAGTCCCTGTTTTACCTGCGGCTGTATATCCTGAAGGCTGAGCATTTTTGCCAGTTCCCTGGGTTATAACCTTTGCCATTATCTGTTTTAATGTTTCAGATGTGTGTTCAGACAAAACCTTTTTTTTAAAGGTTTTTGAAAATCTGTTATAAGTTTTTCCGTCCGGATTTTTTATCTCTTTTACAATATAGGGTTCTAAAAGATCTCCGTTATTTGCTATTGCTGAAACAGCAGTTGTCATCTGTATTGATGATGCTGTTATTCCCTGTCCGAATGCAATATTGCTTGTATCTATTTTAGTCCACTGATTTGAAGGTCTTAAAATTCCCCTTGTTTCTACAGCTAAATCGATTCCTGTTTTTTCTCCGAATCCGAAATCTCTTAAAATTTTGTAAAAAGAATTTCTGCCTACTGTTTCTGCAATTTTTG
Organism: Thermodesulfobacteriota bacterium; assembly: GCA_051744925.1. GTDB lineage: Bacteria > Desulfobacterota > Desulfobacteria > Desulfobacterales > JACKCP01 > JACKCP01. The sequence continues at coordinate 38,851 of JBNJDM010000004.1, forward strand.
TAGCACCTATATTGCTTGAGTATTTTATGATGTCGCTTACAGGAAGCCATTTGTATGGTTTTGTGTCGTGTATTGTAATCGGCCCTATTTTGTATGATCCGTTCTGGCAGTAATAAATTGAATTTTTTGTGCAAAATTCCGACTCTATTGCACCTGCTGCAAGAAAAACCTTGAGAACTGAACCAGGCTCAAAGCTGTCAAGTGCATTTCTGTTGTTCCATTGATGTGAACTAAAATCTGAGTAACTGTTGGGGTTGAAAAAAGGGTACTGTGCCATTGCAAGGACTTCGCCTGAGTTCGGATCCATTACAACGGCTTTTCCGTTTTTTGCATTAAATTTTTTTATTGTTTTTTCAAGTGCTTCTTCTGCAATATGCTGGATATTCTTATCAATGGTCAGGTATAAATCCTTTCCCGGTTTTATTTCCTTGTCATTATAATAAGGCTTTTTGTACCAGTTTCCTTTTCCAGCAGAAACTATTGAGACTTCAGCAGTATCTCCTTTTAGAACTTCATCATATTCTCTTTCAATTCCGGTTTTATGGTTGTCCATATTTGAAAAGCCGATAACAGCTCCTGCAAGCTCTTTGTTCGGATATATTCTCTTGTGGGTCTTTATTTTTTCAAAAAGCCTTGAATCAAGGTTGTATTTTTTTTCAAGTTCTGTGAGTTCTTCAATCTCTTGCTCAGATGCTTTTCTTTTAAGAAATGTAAAATTAGAGTTTGATGAAAATTTCTTTTTTACCTGGCTTGCTGAAAGACCTGTTGCTTCTCCGAGCAGAGCATAGTTGCTGAAATTACCTTTGAAACCGGGTCTTAAGCCTATATCCCAGGAATCAACGCTGATTGCCAGCACTTCGCCGTTTCTGTCGAATATTGTTCCTCTTTTTTCCTTAAGAGTTATTTTTTTTGAATAAATATTCAAGGTCTGTTCTCTTAGCCCTGCATCTGAGAAGTTCTGGATAATAAAAGCTCTTCCTATAACCGCAAGAATGCATATATAAAAACAATATTTAATTATTCTTATTCTTAATAAAAAGTTACAGCTGTTTTTTTTCTTTTTGTATTCTGTATTCATTTTATTATTTCCACCTGGTTGCTGTCTGGTGTATCAAACCCTGAAGAGTCTATGAATTTTTCAATTCTTTCAGGAGATTTTAGTCTTGCCAGCTCGGTTTTCAGTATTCTTCTTTTTTCCAGAAGATCATATTTTTTCTGGTTTATTTTTGTTATTTCAAAAGATAACTCTTTGTACTGGCCTGATGTCCATACATGAAAAAAAAGGTTTAAAAATAAAACTAAAAGCATTGTTATTATGGCAGCCGGCTTTGTTTCCATTTTATTTCCTATATTTTTTCAAGAACTCTCAGTTTTGTACTTCTTGCCCTTGGATTTTTTTCTTTTTCCTGCTCAGAAGGTAGAAGAGGCTTTCTTGCCACAAGCCTGAACTCGCTGACTCTTCCGCATCCGCATACAGGCAGCCCCGGAGGACATACACAATCTGTACACAGATCTCTGAACCTGTGTTTTACAATCCTGTCTTCAAGGGAATGGAATGTAAAAACACATAATCTTGCTTCAGGTTCCAGAAGGTATGGAGCATTATCTAAAAATTTTTCAAGAGCTTTAAGCTCATTATTTACTTCAATTCTTATTGCCATGAAGCATTTTGTTGCCGGATGAATTTTCATTGTTTTTGAGAATTTATCCGGTATTGCAGATTTTATGATTTCTGCAAGCTCAAGAGTTGAGTTTATTTCGCCTTGTTTTCTCTGTTTATCTATCCTGTTGGCAATTCTTGAGGCGAATTTTTCTTCGCCGTATTTTTTGAAAATATTAAAAAGTTCTTCTGAAGAGTAATCATTAACTATATCTCTTGCAGAAAAACCTGATGATTTGTCCATTCTCATGTCAAGCGGGCCTTCTTTTAAAAAGCTGAAACCTCTTTGGTCATTGTCCAGGTGATGTGACGAAACTCCAAGATCAGCAATTATACCGCTTATTTTTTCAATTTTGTTTTTATAAAGAACTTCTTTTATATCGGAAAAATTTGAGTGATAAAGACTTATCCTTTCCGAGTATTTTGAAAGAACATCTCTGGCATTTTCTATTGCTGTTAAATCCTGATCGATTCCTATTAGTTTTCCATCAGGTGCAGTTTTTTCAAGAATCATTGCCGCATGACCGCATCCGCCAAGAGTGCAGTCTATATAAGTATTTCCGGGTTTTAATCTTAGCTTTTCTATAATCTCTTCAGGCATAACAGGGCTGTGAGAATATTCCATTTTCTATAGCCCCAGAGCCGCGATCTCTTCCTGGAATTCTTCCAGATCAAGATCGTCTTCGTGTAGTTTTGTTTCTTCATCCCATTTATGTTCAGACCAGATTTCAAATTCTTCAAGAACACCGACAAGGACCACATCTTTTTCAAGCTCTGCATAATCCCTTAAATTTGGAGGGATTATTATTCTGCCCTGTTTGTCAATTTCGCATTCTGAAACGTTTCCTATGAAAGTTCTGTAAAAACGCCTCATTTTTTTTGATTTGTTTTTCTGGTTTTTAAAGTTTTGCTCAAGTTTTTTCCATTTAGATTCGGGGTAAGCTTTGATGCAGCTGTCCATAATAGTTAGAAACAGAAGATTACTCTCCTCAGATTCAATTTCTTTTTTGAATCTGGAAGGAATACTTAATCTCCCTTTCTGGTCCAGTTTGTGTGTTGAGCTTCCCCGGAACATAAAATTTTCCTATTTTTTCCTAAATTTTCCACTTGTTTTACAAAAACTACATTTAAATAAATAAAAATTCAAGTGATAATTTTAAAACATCTTGTTTTTTTTAACTATTCTGTTTTTTTGTTTTGGTGGTATAAAATGGGGTAAAAGCCCTGAATCTGCAGGATAAAGTTGTTGATTTAACATTGTTTTTAGGTATGATTGTGTATTATTTTTTTAAATTAAATTAAACTAACAGGCGGTCAAATGTCGGAATTTGCCCAGAAAATATTAAATTACAGTCTTTTGTTTCTTGAAGGTGATAAAAAATCATTTCATAAAGGGCTTGATCTGATTAAAAATGATTCACAAAGTAAATACCTCTATTATTACAAAAACATAATAGGCCGTAACCCACCTGAAAAAGCCGAGCTTTGTTTCTTTATACAATCGGATACAGCTGTGAATTCTCCAAATGGAAAGACTTTGTTTTACGATGAGGAATTAGTTAAGGAGTTATCATCAGGAAAGTCTGTATTAAAAAACGAGGAAAATGATAAATATAATGTAGTGTTTATTCCGTGTTTTGATAATAAAATATGGAAAGGAGTTCTGGTATCTTTTTTTAATCCAGACAGCCCTTCAGATATTGAATTTTTAAAAACTGTCTCCTCTCTTGTTGCCAAAGCAGCAGACTCTGCAGATGTCTTCTCAGGGTTTACCAGGGAAGAATCTGTATATAAATCTGTTATGGATAATATTGAAGACGGTTATTTTGAAACAGACCTTAAAGGAAATCTAACAGCATTTAATGATGCTGTACGTAAAATTTCAGGACTTTCCGAAGATCAGCTTAAAGGTATTAATAGCAGAGATTATACCTCTAAGGAAACTGCAAGAAATATGTTCAGAGTTTTTAATGAAGTATACAGGACAAAAATACCTTTAAAGATCAAGGATTATGAAATTATTTTAAAGGATAATACTAAAAAGTGGATTGAGCTCTCAGCCTCACTTATTACGGATGATTTAACAAATCCTGTAGGATTTAGAGGGTTAGTGCGTGATGTAACAGCAAGAAAAAAAAGGGAATTTGAAAGAAAGCAGCTTGAACAAAAACTTAATCAGGCTCAAAGGCTTGAAGCCGTAGGTACACTTGCAGGAGGCATAGCCCATGATTTTAATAATCTTTTGATGGCTGTTCAGGGGAATGCATCCCTTATTATGGCTGTATCAAAAGGAAATCCGGCTGTATATGAAAAAGCAAAAAGCATTGAAAAAAGTGTTGAAAGCGGAGCAGAGCTTATTAAGCAGCTTCTTGGTTTTGCCAGAGGAGGTAAGTATGCTGCAAGACCGTGTAATGTTAACCGCGTAATCGATGCTGCTCTTGTAATGTTTTCAAGGGCTAATAAGGAAATTACAATTGATACAGATCTCAGTAAAAGTATTTATACTGTAGAGGCTGATCAGTCACAGCTTGAACAGGTTTTGATGAACCTGTTTTTAAATGCAGGTCGTGCTATGGGCGGAAGAGGTGTGATGAGTGTTGTATCATCCAACAGATATGTTAATGAAAAAACAGCCATTGCATACGATTCAAAGCCCGGAGATTATGTTGAGATAACAGTTTCTGACACAGGCGAAGGAATGGAAAAAGAGGTTGCTGAAAGAATTTTTGACCCTTTTTTTACAACAGGCAGTAAAAGCAGGGGAACAGGTCTGGGGCTTGCCAGTGTATTCGGAATAGTAAAAAATCATAAAGGGTTTATAACAGTTTCAAGTACTCCTGGGCGGGGGAGCTCTTTTAAACTCTACTTCCCTGCATTTATAATGCCTGAGTCTGAAAAAGAAACTGATAATAAAAGGTCTTCAAAACCTGAAACCATTTTGCTTGTAGATGATGAAAAGTCTATTCTGGAGGTCGGCTCAGCAATGATTGCCGAGCTCGGCTACGGTGTTAAAACAGCTTCAGGTGGATATGAAGCTGTTGCATTGTACAGAAAATATAAAAACGATATTGGTCTTGTTGTTATAGATATGGTAATGCCTGATCTTGACGGCTATAAAACCTTTAATGAACTAAAGAAAATAGACAATGATGTAAAAGTGCTTTTTTCAAGCGGATATGTTGAGCAAGAACAGTATGAGCAGGATTCTGCTGAAAAAGGCAAAGCCTCAGGTTTTATTTCAAAGCCTTATAATTTAAGTGTTCTCGGTGAAAAAATAGAATCAGTTTTAAAAAAATGATCAGCCTGAACCTAAAATTTATTAAACCTTCTTGACGAATAGCAATATTAAACATAAATCTTGTCAAAATATAACTAAACAAGGTGGATATATGGGAAAGAATGTAGTTAACAAAACAGATGATCTTGTAAAAATCAGTACCGTTCTTGTATCTGTATCAGACAAAAGCGGGCTTGAATCTTTTATTTCTGAACTTGTAAGAATTAATCCTGAAATAAAAATACTTTCTACAGGTGGTACATTTAATAAAATAAAAGAGATTTTAAAAGATCAGGCTGACGATATACTAAAGCCTGTATCAGAATATACAGGACAGCCTGAAACTCAGGGCGGACTTGTAAAAACCCTTGATTTTAAAATTTATCTCGGCATTCTTACGGAAACATATAATGATGCCCACAAAAAAGATCTTGAAAGAACTGATGCTCTGCCTATAGATATGGTGGTTGTTAATCTTTATCCGTTCAAAGAGACAGTTTCAAAAAAAGAGACAACACCTGAAAAAGCAAGGTCAGAAATAGATATTGGAGGTCCTTCAATGATAAGGGCTTCTGCCAAAAATTATCTTCGGGTTGCCTCTGTTGTCTCACCTG
>JBNJDM010000005.1:0-43781 GCA_051744925.1 Thermodesulfobacteriota bacterium
CTTCAACCTTGGCAAGGTTGCACTCTACCTCTGAGTTATTCCCGCTGTTTAGTGGTGCGCCAGGGAAGATTCGAACTCCCGACCTACGGATTAGAAGTCCGTTGCTCTATCCAACTGAGCTACTGGCGCGAAAACAAAGATTAACTAACAAAAAAAAAATATAATGGCAAGCCTTTTATTTATTTTTTTTATGACTAATTTTAGAATGCTTTACCTGCATAATTTATTAAGGTATACTATTTGATTCAAACAACCAAACAAGTAGGGATGTAAATGAATAATACTAAAAATACTAAAGATAAACTACATAAAGCAAAAGCTAAAATTAATACTCTTCCTGTAAAATCAAGCGGTAATGATCTTGTAAAAAAAGACCCTTTACAAGCTTATCTTTCTGAAATCAGCAGGTATAATCTTTTGACCAGAGAGCAGGAAATCGAGCTTGGCAAAAAGGTTCAGGATGAAAATGACCCTGATGCTGCTTATGTACTTGCAACATCTAATTTAAGACTTGTTGTAAAAATTGCCCTTGAATTTCAGAAAGTATGGATGCAAAATCTTCTTGACCTTATTCAGGAAGGTAATATCGGTTTAATGCAGGCAGTTCAGAAATTTGATCCGTATAAAGGAGTTAAGTTTTCTTATTATGCATCTTTCTGGATAAAAGCATACATTTTAAAGTTTATAATGGATAACTGGAGACTTGTTAAAATTGGTACTACTCAAGGTCAGAGAAAACTCTTCTTTAAGCTTAAAAAAGAAAAACAAAAACTTGAAGAAGAAGGGTTTGATCCACAGCCCAAACTTTTGTCTTCAAGGCTTGGAGTAACACAAAAAGAGATTGTTGAAATGGAGCAAAGACTTGATAACTGGGATATGTCTTTAAATGCTCCTGTAAAAGATGATTCTGATACAGAAAAAATGTCTTTTGTTACAGATAATCTATCTTCTGCCGAAGATATTCTTGCAAACAAGGAAATGAGAAATATGCTCAAAGAGAAAATTGATGATTTTGCCCAAACTCTTAATGAGCGTGAAAAAGATATATTTGAAAACAGGCTGTTTTCTGACGAGCCTCTTACACTCCAGGATCTGGGAGATAAATACCAGATTTCAAGAGAAAGGGTAAGACAGGTTGAAAAATCTATAATCAAAAAAGTCAAAGATTACTTCATAAAAGAAATCCCAGACTTTCAATCTTATGCGGGTTACAATAATGACGATTAAAACTTTAGATATCCTAATGAACCACAAGAAGGTAAAGCAGATAGTTATATTTGCTTTACTTTCTCTGCTTTTAACAGGTTGTGCTGCAAAAAATACAGGTGAATCAGCTCAGTCTCAAAAAAAAAATAAAAAAATACAGCAGGTAAAAATAATTCCTGAAGGTAATTCCTATTTTAACTTTATTGTATCTGAGCTTGCTCTCAAAGAAAATGAGACTGAAAAATCAATTTCATTTCTTACAAAAGCCCATGAAAAAGATAATGATTCATATTTTCTCAAAAAAGCTCTTGCAAGAAAATATATTATTATCAAAAATCCAGAAAAAGCTGAAGTGCTTATAAATGAAATACTTGAAAAGCACCCTGATGATACACAAGCTCTTGGATTAAAAGCTGCTGTTGCTGCACTTCAGAATCATCCTGTTAAAGAGATTGCAGAAATTTACAAAAAAATTATTACACTTGATCCTGATAATTCAAAAGCCCCTATTGCGCTTTCGTATCTTTACAAAAATATGGGCAAAACTGATGAACTGATTAAAATTTTAGAAGAAGCTGCTGAAAAAGCCGAAGATAACTATTTTCTTTATTATCATCTTGGTGAAGCATACCTTGGAACAAAAAAATATCAGCATGCAAGAGACACTCTTTATAAAGCTGTCAAATCACAGCCGGACAGAGTTCAGCCCAAGCTCAGCCTTATCGAAACAATAAAAAATATGAGTGACAATTCTGAAAATAAAGAAGAAATAACTGAACTATTCAAAGAAATCATATCTTTAAAACCTGAAAGAATTGAACCTTTGGTGGAACTTTCTTTCTTTTACAATAATCATGGTGACTATGAAGAAGCAGACAATACCTTTAAGCCGGTTGCCGAAGAGTACAGTAAAAGCGAAAAAGAAATAAGCAGACTTATTCACAATTACATAAAAAATGAAGAATTTGAAAAAAGCGATTTTATTGTTTCAAAAATTTATCAGTCTACAGGTGATGATAAAATCTACATGATTCTAGGAGCTCTTTACAACAAGGAAGGTCTTAAAGATAAAGCTTTATCAGCATATAAAGCTGTGCCTGATGATTCAGAAAATTACACAAATGCTTCAGCAGCATCAGCATTTATTCATGCTGAAAACAAAAACTATAAAAAAGCGGTATCACTCCTAAAAAAATCTCTTGAAATAAATCCCGGAGAGACACTTCTCCTTATAACCCTTGGAAATATTTATGAAGAGCAGCTCGAATATGAAAAAGCTGTAAACACTTACCAAAAAGGCCTTGATTTAGCATCTGACGATGACAGACTCTGGTCTTTTTATTACAGACTCGGAGTAGTTTACGACAAGCAGAAAAACAAAGAAAAATCTATAGAAATGATGAAAAACGCACTTGATCTAAAGCCTGATAATCCTGATACTCTTAATTATCTTGGATATACTTATGCAGATATGGGTATTAATCTTGACCAGGCTGAGGAAATGATATTAAAAGCCCTGTCTTTAAAAGAAAATGACGGATATATTACAGACAGCCTCGGATGGGTCTATTTTAAACAGGGTAAAACTGATAAAGCGCTCAAATATCTTAAAAAAGCAGGTGAACTTGTTGACAATGACCCAATTATTTATGAACATCTCGGCGATGTGTACAGACATAAGGACGATTTAGAAAAAGCTCTTGAAAATTATAAAAAATCACTTGAACTTGATCCTGAAAACCAGGATGTCAAAGAAAAGATAGAGGAATTTAAAAATTGATAAGAAAATTTATTTATTATTTTGTTCTTTTATTAATTTCTACCTTTCTCAGCAGCTGCGGTTTTAAATACCATAAAGAACCCGCCCCTGTAATTACAGATCAGGCTTCTGAAATACTTGAAAGTATAAATAATATCAATTCTGAATCTCAACCTTTAAAAGGTCTTGCAGATTTAATAGTTAAATCTGACCAGCAGATTAAAGAATATGAAATAGCATATGCTTCTGACGGAACAGGAAAATTAAGGATAGAAGTTCTTTCACCTATAGGTATGCCTGTTCTTACAATTGCATATGATGGTGACACAATCTACTTTAATGAAGACGGAAGCCCGAAAGTAAAAACCTATTCGAACCCGAATAAAGTAATAAAAAAAATTACAAACATCGATTTTAATATTAAATTTTTGTCTGAACTTATCTGCAGCAAAATTATACTTATTGATTTTAATAAGGCTGACGCAAAAAAAAATAAACTTCTTTTATCAAGGAATAATATTGAACAGGAAATCAGTTTTGATAAAGATTTTTTATCAGGATACCAGGCTTTTTTTATGGAAAATGAAAAAAAAAAGTATAAAGTGGTTTTTTATGAGAACAAAAATTTTGAAATAATTTCAACCAGGAATAACACAAAACTATCGTTTTTTAAAAAAACCGCTGTACCCCTTAAAAACATAGGCAATTCTAATATATTTAGGTTGACTAGATAAAAGGATTCTCATATTTAATATTTGTAAGACTGAAAAAATTCAGTCAGCCTAAATTTTTTATGTAAAGCATACGGAGGAGCAATGGGAACTCAGATTCACAATAAAATGCCTGATGACAAAAAAGAAGATAAGAAAAAACAGCAGGATAAAGTCATGCAGGAAGCATTAGGCAAAATCAAACACAAACTGCTTGTAATGAGCGGCAAAGGCGGTGTGGGAAAAAGTTCAGTAGCCGCTAACCTTGCAGTTTTGCTTGCAGACAGAGGATTTCAGGTGGGTCTTATGGATGTTGATGTCCACGGCCCAAGCATAGCCAAAATCATGGGAATCCAGGGTCTGCTTGAAGTAAATGCTGAAAAACAGCTGGCAAAACCCGCCGAATTTGGTGACAATTTAAAAATAGTTTCTATGCAGTCTTTTATGAGAGACGCTGATCAGGCTGTAATATGGAGAGGCCCTGCCAAATCCGGCATGATTCAGCAGTTTATTACAACTGTAGACTGGGGAGAACTCGATTTTCTTATAATGGACTCACCTCCGGGAACAGGGGATGAACCTCTTACAATTATCCAGACTGTTCCTGATGCAAGAGCTGTTGTTGTTACAACCCCTCAGGATGTTGCTCTGTCTGATGTAAGAAAATCGATTAATTTCTGCAGAACAGTTGACATGAACATACTGGGTCTTGTTGAAAATATGGGGCCTTTTAAATGCCCTCACTGTGATGAAGAGATCGCAGTTTTTAAAAAAGACGGCGGAAAGCAGACAGCTATGGATATGAATGTTCAGTTTTTAGGATCCCTGCCTTACAATTTTGAAGTTGTACATTCAGGCGACAGTGGTAATCCTGTAATAACAAAAGACAAAACCAATGACTACACAAAGTCTCTTGAGTCTGTAGCAAGTGAGCTTTTAAATCATCTTTAGTTAAACATTTCAGGGAGTATCGCTCTACTCCCTGTTATATAATACAAAGAACCGTTTTATGATTAAAAAAAATCTGTTGTTTTTTTTAAATTTACTAATCTTTTTTATTCTTTTCAAAGGTTGTGCAACAGTTAATAAAAAACATGTCTTGCAGGAAAAAGAAAAAATCTCTTCTGAGAAAAGATTTGAATATGCTCTGAATATTGTAGGAAAAATACCTGATTATAAAGATTCACCAGTTTACCCTGATTTTAAAATAAAACTAAGTATTAAAACCAAGGATTTTAAACATAATCTTAAAACAATCAGTGAAGTTAAAGATATTTCTTTAAGAATACAAGGATATTCTCTGGCAGCCAAAAAGTTTGCATCACAATACAAAACTGAACAGGCAAAACATTGTATTAACGCGGCTCAAAAAGAGATATTTTCTGCTGTAGAATCTAATAATCGCTTATCATATCAGCTTTCTGTATTTTATAATGATATTTTAGCCACTGCTTTATCAATAGATTTTCCCGATTTTTTTGAAAAAAAAACCTTTGAATTTATAGATATAAGCAAAAAATACAAAACATCTTCGTACATCTTAAAACCTGTCCTGGTTTCAATGAAGAAGTATTTCAGTTCATTTAATGAAAGTAGTTTAAAGTATTCTGAAGCTCTGCTTGAATTTACAGAAAACACAACTTTTCGACTTACTCCTGAGAAAAAAGAATATCAGGTAAAAACAATTCAGACCCAGTATAACCATGAATATACAACACCTTTATTTAAAAGCCCTGCAAGGGAAAAAGGGCAGGTTCTTGTACAGCTATGCGAAATATATCTGGCAACAGGCAGGATAGATAAAATACCTGATATATATAATAAGATATTAAATTTATGGGAACATTCACTGAGCAATCCACATCTTGGCAAAAGTGTAGAAATCTATTTTTCTAAATTTGTAACTATTCTATGCAAAGCAGGTTTTTATGACAAAGCGTTGCATCTGGCATATTCCATTCCTGATGTGTACCCTTTTTATATTGAAAAAAAAGATAATATTTCAAAGTATAAACACAGGTATCAAATAGTTAAAATCACTAAATATAATAAACTGGGAAAACTCCACAGGTTTAAGTCCCTGAAAAATATTGCAGGTGAAATGGTCAAAACTAAAGGTAAAGAAAAAACAATTAAATGGATAAACAAAAATTTTGATGATAAAGATAAAAAAATTAAAATTATATCATCGTTATCTGATGGGGACAGCGAGAAAAAAAAATTTCCTGAAAAAGATTTATTACGCTTATACAAAAAAGAAAATAATAATAAATTAAGTTCAAATGTTTTTAAAAACATTTACCTGCCTCTTTTAACTTTTTATTTTGAAAATCAAAACAATAAAGCTGAAAAGATTTTAGAAGAATTATTAATTAAAATCGATGGGACAGAAAGCAATAAAGACAAAGCGTTATTTTACACAAAGACTGCATCAGCCATTGCTGACTTCAATATATCAGAAAGCAGAAGACTCTATAAAAAAGCGCTTTATACCGCTTTTAATCTGATAAACGGGGACACTAAACACAAACTTATGATTATTCAGAGGCTGATTTTCAAATACAGTTTAAACAATGATTTTCTTTATCTTGATGAATATATTTCACATGCACAAAAATTGATTGAAAATATAAGATTACCAGGACATCGTGACAGATTACTTGAAGAAAAAATTGATTGTGCATTATATGTTTCGAGATTTTTAAGACAAATAAACAAATATGATGAAGCATCACTTTTTACTGATAAAGGTGTTGAATATGCTAATTTGTTAAGTGTTAAAAATCTAAAAAATTCTTATTTCATAACCTTGTTCAGTGATTATGCAAACAATTATAATTTTAAAAAGGCCCATGAATTTTTTCCTGAAATAAATATAACAAAAGATAATAAAGACTATCTTATTAAAAAAACAACCAGGTTATTTGTATACAGACAGGAAGCCTGATCTGGCTTTATTTATATTTAAACAAATCTTATAAATGATCTCATAAATTTAAGCCCGTAAAGCAAAACTCTAAACTACAGTTTTTCAGTTATTTTTATGAATGAAAATTACTATTATGATATAACAAAAAATTTTCGCGATTTAGTATATAAAAATTTCTATTTACTTTTTATTCAGTAATTATTGCATATAATAAAATAATATGCTTATTAATTAAGCGAAAATAAAAAATTAAAAAAGATCTAAGTTAATTCATTGCTTGACTTCAGTAATCGCAAAAATTAACAGAACTTTAAAAGTTGTTAATAATAACTTATCTTCTTTTTGCTTGAAGCAAATTGCTTAGCCTACTTTAAATAACTGTTTATTTTGAATTATTGTTTTCAAATCATGTAAAACAGAACTTAAATGCTTTTTTGCAAGTTTATCTGTGACATTTTTTTTCTTAAATACAGAGATTAAATAACTCAAAGCAGTTAGTAATATTGAAACTATTAACTTATTCCAGGCAATATCTATTGAGTGTTTTTATAAAGCAAAAGTTAAAAATATTTTATATTCTGTTTATAATTCACTTACTTGCTTTTCCTGTGTTTTCTGAATATTTGATTCTTGGAGATCCCTGGCCTCCATGGACTAGCGGCTCCTACGGAAAACCTGACGGAGGTATAGCTGTTGAAGCTGTTAATTATATTTTCAAAGAAGCAGGAGAAGAAGTAGATATAGAGCTCCACCCCTGGAAACGTGTATTAAGAATGCTTGAATACAAAATGGCAGACGGCGTTTTAATGGTTCACCCCTCATCTGCAACCTCAGAGTTTGTAACTTACACAGACCCCCTGTTTGAAAGCAGACATGTCCTTTGCTACAACAGGATTAAAACACCTGATTTTTCATGGAATAAACTTGAAGATCTCAAAGAGATGAAAATCGGAACAGTTCTCGGTTATTATTACGGAGAATTTACAGATTATGTAAACAATAATCCGGTTACAATAATTGAATCCAAAAAAATGCAGACCAATCTTGACCAACTTCTCCTTGGAAGAATTGATGCTGCTGTATGCGACTACACCGCTTTGATAAACCTGATGAATAAAAACCCCAAGTATAAAAAAGCACTTAAGATATCTGCTAAGCCTGTAAATATAAGAAAATACAGGATTGGTCTGGCAAAATATTCGGATATTAGTGAAAAAAAAGAAAAAATAAATAAAATAATTAAGCATATGAAAGAGACCGGAAAACTTGAGAGTATTATTAACAAATACGGTTATTCAAAATAAGACGGCGGGTTATTTTTATGATTAGAAATTTTTACCAGAAACTTACTTTTCAACATACTTTAATTACAGTCTTTGTTGTTTTCATAACAGGTTTGGTTATCAGTCTTTTGCAGATAAGCTACGACCTTTCTCTTAACAAAAAAAAAGTAGCTGAAAACATTGACAGACTTGTTAATATAACGGAAGACTCCGCAGCGCAGTCGCTATATCATCTGGATAAAGCTCAGGCAGAGAAACTGATAAACGGTTATATCAAATACAGTCCGGTTATAAATGTTTCTATTACAGATAATTTTGGAATAAATCTTACAAGCAGAACAGTAAAGCAGAAAAAAAATTCAAATTTGCTTTCTTTCATTTTTTCAGATCAAACAGAAAATTTCAGCTACAATCTTAAATACAACCCAAAAGACATGAAGCCGGTTTCTGTTGGGACTCTTGAAGTTCAGGCCGATTATTCAGTTCTTTTCTCAATGTTTTTAAAAAAGGCAAAAACTACTTTTTTGTTCGATATTTTAATGAGTATAATTATTGCTGCAGTTCTTGCTGTACTTTTTTACAAAACTTTAACAAAACCTCTTGTACAAATTTCAGATGATATCTCTGAAATAAATCCTTCTTCTCCCGAAGGTCAGAAACTGACTATTCCCAAAAACAATCATTACGATGAAATGGGAAATCTTGTAAGAAGCATAAATCTTATTTTAGATGAATATTCTGCACTTAACGCTGATCTTGAAGAAAGGGTAATGAAAAGAACTCAAGAGCTTTACAATACAAACAGAAAGTTAAAAAAATCATTATTTCAGCTTGAAAAAGCAAAAGACAGGCTTGTCCACTCAGAAAAAATGGCTTCTCTTGGAGGACTTGTAGCAGGAGTATCCCACGAAATTAACACCCCTGTAGGTAACAGTGTTACAGCAGCATCATTTTTACAAAACAGGCTTGATGAAATAAGCAAAAAATTCAGACTGGGTAAAATGAATGATAATGACATAAGAAACTTTTTATCTGCTGCTGCCGAAGCTTCTGATATAATAGTTAAAAACCTCGAAAGATCAGCAGCTCTTATTGTCAGTTTCAAACAGGTTGCTGTAGATCAGACATATTCATCAATGCGGATTTTCGGATTAAAAAAACATATTCAGGACACAATTATAAGCCTTAAGCCTAAATTCAAAGGTACAAATATAACAATTAACTTAAAATGCAGTGATGATTTATATATTTTTCAGGATCCCGGAGTTTTTTCACAGATAATTACCAATCTTGTTCTTAACTCATTTATCCATGGGTTTAAAAAAGATCAGATTAAAATTATTGATATAGATATATTGAAAAGTAGAGGTTTCATAACAATACACTACCGGGATAATGGAAAAGGTGTTGATAAAGAAGCCGGCAAAAAAATATTTGAACCTTTTTTCACCACAAACAAGTCAGGTGGTGGTTCAGGACTTGGGATGTATATAATTTATAACCTCATCACAAGTAAGCTTTCCGGTGAAATAAAAATACTTAAGAGACAAAACAGAATAGGCGCATATTTTTATATTAAATTTCCTGTGCCCGAAGATTAATCTAAACCTTAATTGCAGTTTCATAGTTTAAAAATTTCTTTTTATTATACCTTGCGTTAACCATATTTTTATAATTTCTCAATAAAAATTCTTTTTTTAAATTTAATTATTATTTCAAAATTCATTATATTGATTTAGTCTTAAAATATTTAAAATCCTAAAAACCAAAAGCAGGTTTCAAATATGAATACATTAAACGGTTTTCATGATAAATGCCTGGATATTATAGATAATGGCTACTGCATCGGTTGCGGAGCCTGCATAAACCTCTGCCCGTATAAAGACTTAAGCAAAGGCAAAGCTGTATCTTTGTTCAGCTGCCCTGAAAATTCCGGAAAGTGTGATATTTTCTGCCCACAAACAAAAACTGATCATGGTTATTTACACAAAAAAATTTTCAATGAAACCAATAATAATCCTCCTGGCAAAGTTCTTAATATCTACAAATCCCGCGCCGGAAAAAAATCGGGTGCGGGATCAAACAAGAAAAAAACAGTAACTGCTTTAAATCTTTTTATAATAGACAGCAAAATAGTTAAAAAAACTCTTTTAACAAAAACTGATAAAGATTTTACTCCTGTTTCCTTTTTTGCAGAAACACAAAACCAGATATTAAATTCAGGCAGTACAAATTATTGCTCATCATCTCCGATTGCTGAAGTAAATAAGAAAAAAGAAAAAAATTATGCTTTTACAGGGCTTCCATGTCATATAAGAGCACTTGCAAAAATGGAGTGTGCCAAAAAAGAATTTAAACCTGACTATCTTCCTGATTTAAAAATAAGTCTTTTTTGTTCATGGTCACTTGATCCTGAAAAATACACTGACTACCTTAATAAAAATTTTACTTATTCCGGTTCTTTCAGCACAAAAATCACTTCTGACAATAAGCCTGTAATTATATTCCAAAATGATAGTAAGAACATAATTAAAAAAGACCTTGAAGATATAAGACCTTTTATCAGAAAAGGATGTGCTTTATGCACTGATTTAACTGGTGAATATTCTGATATTTCAGTGGGAGATTGTGAAAATGACGATAAATACAATATCCTCATTGCAAGAACTCAAAAAGGACTTGAAATAATAAATAATGCTGCAAATTCCGGCTACATTGAAATCGAAAACTGCCCTGAAAATGATATAAATCTTCTTGAGAAAGCTTGTTTTAACAAAAAACAAAATTCTAATTTTCCAATATATAAAACATAAAAGCTTTGAACCAGGAGCAAAAATGACTCTGATAACAGACATTAAGACTAATGAAAAAAAACTGATGATGGGAAACCAGGCCTTTGCAAGGGGTATTATTGAATCAGGGGCTTCGTTTGCATCCGGTTATCCCGGCACCCCATCAAGTGAAATTATCGAAAACCTCGCAGCTTCTGCTTCGAAGTCAGATATGTATGTTGAATGGTCAATAAATGAAAAAACAGCTCTTGAAACAGCTGCAGCCGCTTCTTTTGCAAATCAGAGAGCTGTCTGCATAATGAAACAGAACGGGGTTAACTCAGCTTCTGACTTTCTTCTCCATCTTTCGTATTCAGGAACAAGGGGCGGGCTTGTTCTTATTGTATGCGATGATCCAGGAGCTCTTTCAAGTGTTAATGAAGGCGAATCAAGACATTTTGCCAAAATGCTTGAAATTCCCCTGCTTGAGCCTTCAGATTTTCAGGAGGCAAAAGACCTTGTAAAATATGGTTTCAACTTATCAGAAAGGCTAAAAACACTTGTTATGATAAGAAGTGTTACAAGGCTTTCACATGCCAGCGGTATTGTGGAAGCCGGGGCTATTGAACAGATAAAAACAAAACCTTTTTTTCACAATACAGGCTTTATTCTTGATCCGGAAAAAGGACCTGTAATGAGTACCCCTGTAACGTACAGACATAATATTATGCAGGAAAAACTTAAAAAAGCTGAAGCTGATTTTGAAGAAAACAAGCTCTGTACTTATTACGGAAATGAAAATCCTGAACTTGTAATTATTACCAGTTCTGTAGATTTCCTTTATTCAATGGAAGCTGTAGAAGAGCTTGATCTTAAAGATAAAACAGGTGTTTTAAAGCTTAAAGCAACCAACCCGCTGCCTGAGAACTCAATAAAAAAGATTTTTACTAAAACTTCTTCAATACTTTTTGCAGAACAGGTAATTCCTTTTATAGAAGAGGGAGTTAAAAATATTTATGCTGACAATACTGGTCTTAATAACAAATTAAAATTTTACGGTAAAAAATCGGGACATATACCAAAATCAGGTGAAACAGATACAAATATAATAATAAATGCTTTATGCAAAATCTTTAATATTAAATATTCAAGCACAGATGAAAAATACATTGAAAAAGCTTTTAATGCAGCTATGTCGCAAATTCCCGGAAGAGAAATGACTTTTTGCCCGGGATGTCCGCACAGAGCATCTTTTTTTCATTTAAACAAAGCACTTAAACTTGATGACAACAACGGATTCATATGCGGTGACATAGGCTGCTATACACTTGGAATGCTTCCGGCAGGATTTTCAACTCTTAAAACAATACACAGCATGGGTTCAGGCGCAGGACTTGCTTCAGGATTTGGCAAACTTAAACAACGGGGAATGAATCAAACTGTTTTAAGCGTATGCGGAGATTCAACATTTTTTCATTCAGGAATTCCTCCGCTTATTAATGCTATACACAATAAAAGCGACACAACACTTATAGTTCTTGATAATTCAGGAACTGCCATGACAGGATTCCAGCCCCATCCCGGAGAAACTGAAACAGCATGCAAAGAAGAAGGTATTTCAGTTCAAATTGAAGAAATATGCAAAGCTGCACAAGCAAATACATATGTTCTTGATCCATTTGATTTTGATAAATGCAGCAAAAAAATACCTGAAATAATAGCTGATCCCGGAGTAAATGTAATAATTTTAAAACATCCATGCGCTTTAAGCCCCAAAAGAAAAAACAAAAAATATTTTGATATTGAAATAGATTATGAAAAATGCCTTGGAGATAACTGCGGGTGCTATAATTTCTGTACAAAAATATTCAGATGCCCTGCTTTATTTTTAAACAAAAACACAAAAAAACCTGAAATTGACTCTACTTTATGCGCAGGATGCGGAGTATGTGCTGATATATGCATACACAATGCAATAATAAAAAAGGAAACAGCCTGAAATGGAACAAAAAAAAGATGATTTTGTAAATATTCTTGTTACAGGAGTGGGCGGACAGGGAAATGTTACTTTTTCCCGCATGATAGGTGAAACAGTTATAAATGAATATAATTATATAACAATAGGTGAAACTTTCGGAGCTTCACAAAGAGGCGGCTCAGTAATAAGTCACTTAAGGCTTGGTATGAAAAGGATTTATTCTCCTGTTATTCCACTTAACAAGGCAGATATTGTAATAGGTCTTGAGCCTCTTGAAACAATAAGGGTTTTAACTCAGTACGGAAACAATGATGTTATTTCTGTATCAAATCTTTGGCCTCTTATGCCTTCAGGGGTGCTTGCAGGTGAAGCAGATTATCCGGAAAATACGCATATCCGGGAAACAATAAAATCTCTTTCCAAAAAATCGTTTGTACACAATTTTACAAAATCAGCTCTTGAAACAGGGCATTTTCTTCTGGCTAACTCAATGATTGCAGGGCTTGTTTCTGGACTCGGCCTTATAAAAGGTCTTAGTAAAGCAAACTATTACGCGGTTTTAAAAAATAATTATTCAAAAGATGTTGCAAAAAAAAATATTGAAGCTTTTTCAAAAGGTGCGATACTGTGTTGATTTTAAATATTGCAAAACAAGTTTAAAGGAATTTATATTAATGACAAAGTCGGAACTTTCAGAACTTAAAGCCCTTCTTGAAAAAGAACTTGAACAAATTAAAAAAGACGTTGAATCTCTTGGCGAAGTTTCAAAACCGGTTGAACCTGATGTTTCTCTTGGAAGACTAACAAGAATGGAAGCTATTCAGAGTAAAAGTATTAACGAGTCATCTCTTAAAAAAGCTGTAGCAAGACAAAAAAACATTGAGTCTGCATTGAGACGAATTAACAAAGACCCTGACTTTGGAATTTGTGATGAATGTGATGAAAAAATCCCGTTTAAAAGAATGCTTATTATGCCAGAAACAAGATTATGTGTTAAATGTATGACTAATATCTGCGGGTAAAAAATTTAAGATAATTTCAATTTTCACTATTAAAATTTAGGGTTCTCATAATTAATTGACAAAAATATTTAATATCAGTATTGTGTAAAAACATTTTTTTTAAATTTTAACAAAGTTTAGTCATGATAATATTTTTTATGAGAAATAAATTTTTGTTTTTATTTTTATTTGCTTTATTTTTTAGTTCATGTTCTCAAAAAACCCCTGTATACCCTGATCCTGATTATTCTTATCAGAAAAACGGGATCAAAATACGATACACATCTTCAGAAAAACTCAACTTTTTCAACAGCAAACCGCATACACTTATCCTTGCAGTTTATCAACTCAGTAACAAATCAGTTTTTAAAGAAATCACAAAAACAAATCATGGAATTCAAAAAATTCTTAACATTGAAAACTTTTCAGAAAGTAATTCTTTAAAAATAGAAGGTGCTGAAAAATTTGATTATTTTGTAATTTCTCCTGGTGAAGAAAAAATTATAAGCATGGACAGATCCAAAAACACTAAATGGGTTGCTGTAGCAGCTGGATTTTACAATCTGGATCCTGATAAGGTTCTGAAAATATATGAAATACCTGTATCACAAAACGAGCATGGCTTTTTTTTCAAAAAATTCAGTTCAAAGGCAGAAAACCTTTTTATAAATATTAATCTCAGCAAATTCAGAATAACTAAACTGGAGACAATGTAATTGAACTCAAGTAAACCTATTTACTGGCATCAGGGGCTATTTCTCCAGCCTCAGCATTTTCAGCAGCAGGAACTTTTTTTAAAATCTGATTTTAATTTCATAAATCGCAGAATGACTCCTTTTTACTGGGGGACATTTAATCTGGAGCTAAATCATGAATCCCTTAAAAATAATATTATTGAAATAACCAAAGGAAAATTTATTTTTCAGGACGATACAATAGCTGAATTTCCGGAAAACTCAGTTGTTCCTCCAAGAGCTTTTGACCCTATGGAAATTGAACAGGACAGGCAATACAAAATATTCATCGGCCTTAAAAAAATTTCTAATTCAGAAAAAAACACTTTAAAAACTGAAAGTACTGACGGTCTTAATGAAAAGTCACTTAGGTATATTACAGGTTTTAAATCGGATGAAACACCGGATCTTTATTCAGATGGACCTGAAGCTGAAACAGAAAAAATGTCATATCTTTTAAAGATTTTTTTTGAAGATGAGCTCGAAAGTCTGCATAATTATTCATATTTTCCTGTAGCTGTAATTGAAAAAGACGGAGACAGCATTCGCTATGCAGACAATTATGAGCCGCCGTATATTAACATTTCAGGCCCCAAAAAAATTTATACTCAGATTCTTAATCTCAAAGAAAATATTATTTCAAGATGCAGGCAGCTTGAAGAATACAAAAACACAGGAGGCTCAGGCAAAGTTGCTGTTAAAACAGAATATTTAAGCTATATCCTTGCCCTGCGCACTTTAAACCGTTATTTACCTTTGCTTGATTCATATTTAAAATTTAAAAATCTTCACCCGTGGAGCATGTATTTGCTGCTTACCCAGATTGCGGGAGAACTTTCAACTTTTTCATCAAGAATCAATTCCCTTGGAGAAACCAAAAGCGGGGTCAGCCTGATTCCGCAGTATAATCACGAAAACATAGCCTATTGCTTTACTCAAATAATAAAACTTAATCAGGAGCTTCTTGACGAAATAATTATAGGTCCCGAGCACATTATTTTTCTTGAAAAAAATGATGCAATGTTTGAAGGAGAAATTCCGGCAGAAGCTTTTGACAGAAGAAATTCGTTTTATCTTGCAGTTAAGACTGCAGAAAACGAATCTGATCTTTTAAATGAAATCACAGAAATATCAAAACTTGCATCAAAAAACAGAATCAATACTCTTATTGAAAGATCGCTTCCAGGAGCAAAATTATCAACAGAAGAAATCCTTCCTCCAGGACTGCCTAAAAAAAGTGACTGTTTTTATTTCAGAATCAATACATCAGATAGTATTTTTGAAAATATTAAAAAAGAAAAAAGTATTGTTTTTTATTACGAAGGTGCGCCTGAGGATGCTGTCTGTGAAATCATAGTTGTAAGAAACGGATAATTCATAATGAATGATACTCAAATAGAAAAAAATGAAACTCGTCTTATAGATTCATTTACTGAAATTTTAACCTATGCTGCATATTTCAAAGAGACAGCAGTCAGTGAAAATCCTGATTTTGAAACAGTTAAGAATGATATTGATGAACTTTTCAAAAGATCTGAAAAAATCGCAAAAAATTCTCAAATTAAAAATATTGAGTGGAAAAAAGGATGCTTTCCAGTATGCGCCCTTGTTGACGAGATTATACTTTGTTCTGACTGGAGTGAAAAAAACAACTGGAGAAAAAACCAGCTTCAGCTCAGGTATTTTAAAACCACCAGAGCAGGCGATTTGTTTTTTGATAAATTAAATAAAGCCGAATCAAAACAGCTGAGAGAAGTATTTACATACTGCCTGGCCATGGGGTTCAAGGGGAAATATTTTTCTGAGGATGACTTCATGACTCTTTCAGAAATTAAAACTGAAAATATATTAAAATATTTTTCTGAGGATGCTTATATGAACCTTCCTGAAGTATTATTTCCTGAAGCTTACAATGAAAATATTGATAATAAAAAAAAAAGAGGCAAGGTATCATCCTTTTTATTTATTTTTATATTTATTCTTCTGCCTCCTGCATGCACTGCGGGTATATACTTTTTCTACAATGAGAAACTGAATGCAATTTTTAATAATTTAAAATTCTTATGGGAATAAGGCTTCATTAATAATGTTAAAAAAGATTTTTAAACTTTTACTTTTTTTATTTCTAACAGCGGCTGTATGCCTGGGAGTATATTTTTTTGTAAATAAAGTAATGTGGCCGTGGTGGATGACTTTTGTCATTCTTTCAGGAATTGGTGCCGCACTATTCTCAATTATTTTTATAAAAAAATATCTTGTCAGAAAAAAAGAAAAAAGATTTATAAGCCAAATAATTTCAAGTGACACCAAAACTATTGAAAAACAGCCTGAATCAGACAAAGACGGGCTAAAACAGATTCAGAAAAAATGGCTTGAATCTGTAGATCTTTTAAAAAAATCTAAACTTAAAAAAAAGGGGAACCCTCTTTATATATTACCCTGGTATCTTGTTATCGGGGAATCAGGGACCGGTAAAACTACAGGAATAAAAAACTCAAGACTTTCATCTCCGCTTACTGAAGTAAACAAGGCATCGGGAATATCAGGAACAAGAAATTTTGACTGGTGGTTTTTCGATGAAGCTGTGATTCTTGATACTGCAGGAAGATATTGTGTCCCTGTTGATGAAGATCAGGATACCCGGGAATGGCAGAATTTTCTTACTCTTTTGTGCAGATACAGAAAAAAAGAACCTATAAACGGTCTGATTCTTACTGTTTCAGCTGATCAGCTTTTAAGCAGGTCAGGTGATGAACTTCTTGAAACAGGAAAAAATTTAAGGAAAAGAACTGATCAGCTTATGAAAGGTCTCGGTTCAAAATTCCCTGTATATATTATGGTTACAAAAACAGATCTTGTTCACGGTATGTCTGATTTTTCTTCTGCTCTTCCTGAAGATCTCCTTTTTCAGGCAATGGGATATTCAAATACAGATGAAAATAAAAGATTTGATAAATTTCTGGAAAAAGCTTTTGCTACAGTTTTAAACCGCCTTAAAGACCTTAGACTTCTTATAGTTCAGAAAAATGATGACTTCAAACCCGGGATACTTATTCTTCCTGATGAATTTGCCAGGATGAAAACAGGACTTTTCTATTTTCTCAAAGGAGCTTTTCAGGAAAATCCCTATCAGGAAAATCCTATGCTCAGGGGTCTTTATTTTTCTTCAGCACTTTCAACAGGAACTTTTGAATCATCTTTTGCAAAAAAATTCATACGACATGGCAAATCAAATAATAATACACAAAAAAACAAAACCCTGTTTCTTACAGATTTTTTCAAATCAGTTATAACAAAAGACAGGTATGCTTTTTACTCTCTAAAAGAATTTAAAAAATGGAAATCAAACGTATCAGTACTTTTTGCATCAGCCTGGCTTCTTGCATGGCTTTTTATTTGCGGAAGCGCAGGTTTTTCTTTCTGGAAAAATGCTGAAGTATTAAGCTTTATATCAAAGAATTTCAACCCTTCTTCATCATATTCAGAAGTTTCTGATTCAGGTTCTGCACTTGTTCAACTCGACAGTCTCCGTTTAAAAATCCATGAATTAGAACAAAAAAATAAATCATTTTTATTGACTTTTCCTAGCATCAGCCACGGGAAAAAAGCCGAACTTAATTTAAAAGAATTTTACTCAAAAAACTACAGCAAACTAATCCTTGCTCCTGTTGATAAAACATTAAAAAGATTTGCTGAAAACACTGACCACGAAACTGATTCAAAAGCTGCGGCAAACACAGTAGAACATCTTATAAAAAGAATAGAAATACTTAAAAAAGCAGAAAATGAAAATATTTTTTCAAAAATTGAATCAAAAGATTTTAAAACTTTTGAACTCTACAAAATATATCCGGATATTAGAAAAAGCATCTCATTTTTATTTGATAAAACTTACTCAGTCTTTATCAAATGGAATACTGATAAAAATTATTCACAAAATAGCATAGATTTTTTAAAAAACACCCTTGAAAAAGTTTTGAAAAATAAATCCGAAAATCTGTACTGGATAACTGAAAAAGATTTTGAAACACCAGCAGTATATGACACTGCATATTTTTACGGTTTTAATGAAAATTATTTCACTGATTTATTTTCACTCTCCTCTGCATTTACTGAAAACGGGAAAATAGAAATTGATAATTTTATTAACAATTTAAATACAATTTTTGAAAGCAGTGATTATATAAAATCTAAAACTAAAAATTTTTATGACTGGTATGAAAAAATTTACCCTGAAAAATGGCTTGAATTTACAAACTCATTTTATCAGGAAGAATCCTTTTTAAAAACACAAAGCGATTATAAAAAGACAGCAGTTAATATGACTTCGGTTGAAAATAATCCCTACCTTAAACTGCTTAAAACAATGAACAAGGAAACCGCTTTTCTTAAAAACCGTCCTGCCTGGCTGCAGACAGTTTCTGAAATCTGTAGTGCATCTGAAATTGAACCTCAGGATGAAAACAACAAAAAAGGCTTAATTGATAAATTAAAAAATCAGGGAAACAAAGTTGTTGTAAAAATAGATCCCGGTTCTGCCGGCAAAAAAGAAAGACTTCTTAAACTTTCAGCTCTTTATCACGACTATATAAAGTCATTAAAAGAACTGGGTATTGTATATAAATCCCAAAAAGATGCCTATAAAATTGCAGCTCAGACATTTTCAGCAGATCCGGAACAAAACTCAGGCAGTTCTGTTTTCTTAGATACAGCAGAAAAAATATATCTTTTAACCAAAAAAGCTGATGAAGATGGAGATTCACAAACAGCTGGTAAATTATTAAAAGGTCCGCTTGATTTTCTTTTTCTTTATTCAGCTAAACAGAGTGAATGTTTTCTGCAGAGTAAATGGGAAGAAACAGTGCTTGCACCTGCTCAGTCAATACCTGATTACAAACTTCATTACGCATTGTTTAACAAGGATAACGGACTTATAACTGAATTTCTTAGTGGACCTGCGCAGCCCTTTACAGGCCGGAACAAAAACAGCTTTTTTGCAACAAAAATACTTAATCATAAGGTTAATTTTAAAAATATTTTTTTTGAATATATCACAAAAGAAAGTGAGAAACCTTTAGATATAAAATCAAAATACAGCATTGATTTAAAAACACTTCCCCTTGATACAAACCAGGATGCTCAAATTAAACCTTACGGATGTATCCTGAATCTTGCTTGCTCAGATAAAAAATATGTACTTGAAAACTACAATTATTTTTATGAAAAAACTTTTACATGGTCTCCGGATAATTGTTCAGACACTAGTATTACAATACTTTTTAAAAATTTCAGCATTGAAAAAGTTTATAAAGGAATAACCGGGTTTCCGGAATTTTTAAAAGACTTTAGTGGTGGTATAAAAACTTTTACACCCAAAGATTTTCCTAAAAATTACAAATATTTAGAGGCAAAAAATATAAAAGAAATAAATATTTCATATGACATAAAAAACGGAGAAGAAATTATAAAACTTTTAGATAAAAAACCTGAGCAAATTCCTTTAAAAATTACAAATTGTTTTTAAAATGCTCGGTTTTTCAAAAGAAAAAATCTCAAAAGAGATTTATATATACGGAAAACACAAAAGTTTTCAGGATTTTTTAAGAATTTCTGACAACAGGTTTTGTATTGAGGAAATTGAATCATTATTTGAAAACAATTTTTTCAGCGATATTAAAGACAGCTTTACAAGATCAGCATCTTTTTTAATTTTTGAAAAAAATAAAAGCTTTATTACAGGGAATGTCAGCTGCAGCAGAGATAAAAGCAGCAGAAAATCACCTTTTTTTATAGGAATGAGAACAACAAAATATAAATATAATAAAAGCAAAGCTCTTTCATACTTTTATAAAGTAACTGACTATATGAGTAAAATAAAATCATGCAATTTCAAAAATTTTGATGAATTAAAAAAATACTCTGATTTTATAAAATATTATCAACCTGATCTTGATGTCTTACAACCAGGTTCAAAAGATTTTGATGAAAATATTATGGAAACAATAAGGCTTGAAAAAAAAATAACTTTTAAAGATGGAAAGTTTACTAATCCGGAAGAGCTTTTAAAAAAACTCAAATATATTCCAGACTCAGTAAGCAATGAAATATATTCAGTTTTTATAATAAAACATAAAGACTTTGTAAGTTTAACTGCTTTTTTTAAAAAAATTAATAAAAATGAGATAAAAAACATATTAAGTAATTGACTTTTTTAAGGAATTTAGTTGTATGGAATACCCTGAATATGGAAAAATACCTGTAAATGAATCCAGCCCTGCCGGAAGCGATGTTTCTTATGAACCTGAATTTGAAGAACTTCAACAGGAGATAGACAGGCTTTCTATAGCTACTGCGCCGGGTGAAGGTGTAAACTGGGAGAAAGTAGCACAATTAAGTGAACTTATTTTAAAGGAAAAATCTAAAAATCTTCTTGTTGCAGCTTATCTTGCACAGGCACTTATAAAAACCAAAGGAATCACCGGATTTATTGAAGGCTCAGTTGTTCTTTCAGATATTGTTGAAAATTTCTGGGAAAGTCTCTACCCACCGAAGAAAAGAAAAAAAGGAAGATTAAATGCCATTAAATGGTGGTTTGATAAAGCAGAATTATTCGCAAAAAATCTTCCTGAAAATACAGAATTAACAACTGAAGAATATGAAATCCTTAAAAATTCAATAAAAAAAATTGACTCTGTTCTCTTTGAAAAAACAGATGATGCTCCTGTTTTAAAACCTCTTATAGATATTTGCGAAAGAATACCTGTCAAATCAGAACAGCTGCCTGAAGAACCTGTACAATCAACTGAGAAGTCCGAAGCTCAAGAAACAACTGCTGAACCTGAAAATAAGAATGAAGAAATAAAATTAAAAGCACCTGAACCAAAAACTGTAAAAAAACCTTTAAGTGAACCTGCAGGTGAAATTGAATCGAGTAAAGATGCTTTAAGAGTTTTAAATCAGGCTATGAATACTTCTGTAAAATCAGCAGGTTTTTTGTTCAGTGAAGATAAATCTGATTTCCGTTCTTATAAAATATTCAGATTTTATGTATGGGCAGAAGTTAATAAACTCCCCATGATTGAAAATGAAAACAATACTGTTCTTCCTCCCCCGGATTCCAAAATAAGGAGTTCTCTTGAGGCTATGTTTAATGCCGGAGAATATGAAAATGTAATTGAACTTGCTGAAAAATCTCTTAGAAATCATATTTTCTGGATTGACCTTAACAGATTTTGTGCATCAGCACTTGATGAACTCGGCAAAAAATATTTACAGGCAAAAATTACTGTAGAATCAGAATCTTTGGAATTAGTAAACAAAATTCCTGGAATCGAAAATCTTTGCTTTTCCGACGGAACACCTTTTGCCGATAATGAAACCAGGGCCTGGCTCAATTCTTTAAAAAGCTCTTCTGATAATACTTCTGAACCAGATCTTTCCGGTTCTGAAGATGATATTTTCTTAAATGCTGTTTTTACTGAAAAAGAGGCAAAAAAGCTTTTAAAAGAAAAAAAAGGATATGAAGCTGTTTATTTATTTGAAGAAAAAATATCAGGTTGTTCCTCTTTAAGAGACAAAATTATTTACTTGATTTCACTTTCAAATTTTTTCCTCGAATCGGGTAAGCCTGAACTGGCATATCCACAGCTTAACAAGATAGAATCATATATAAATGATTATAATATAAATATATGGGAACCAGCTGTTGCAGTAAAAGGATTAACTATAATCTACAAAATTTTAAAACAGGATAAAAACAAGGATAAACAAAACAAGGCAAACCAAATTTTAGATCAGATTTCAGAAATAAGCCCTGCAGCAGGATTTAAAACCGCAGGAATTTAACAGATCATAACTGTACAAAAATAAAGGAGGAAGTCATGGAACAATCTGTTGCCCCTAAAGAAAGAGTAAACATTACTTATAAACCAGCCACAGGTGATGCAAAGGAAGAGGTTGAACTCCCTCTAAAAATTCTTGTGACAGGAGATTTTACACTTAAGGAAGATGAAAGAACTGTGGAAGACAGAGAGCCTATAAGTATTGATAAAAACAATTTTAATGAAGTCCTCAAAGGACAGAAACTTGATCTTTCTTTCAACGTTAAAAACAATCTGGATAATTCTGAAGATGAAGAACTTCCTGTTCATCTTAATTTTGAAAACATAAGAGATTTTGAGCCTGATCAGATTGTATCAAAGGTTCCTGAACTGAAAGCAATGATGGAACTCAGAGAAGCATTGACTGCATTAAAAGGACCGCTTGGAAATATTCCTGAATTCAGAAAAAAGCTTCAGCAGGCAATATCTGACGATGAAACCAGAGAAAAAATATTAAAAGAACTTGGAATAGAAAGTTAAATTCAGGAGGAACCAATGGCAGAAAACGAAAAAAAAGATCAAAAGGAAGAAAAGCCGGTTGAGACTCAGGAGAGTTCTCTTCTTGACGAAATTATTCAGGCTACAAAAATCAAGCCTGGTGATGATGCTTATTCAATAACCAAAACCGGTGTCGAAGCATTTATAGACGAAATATTAAAATCAGGACGTCAGCAGGAAAAGCTGAGCAAAGCAGTTGTTGATGATATGATAGCTAATCTGGACAAAAAGCTTTCTGATCAGGTAAATGAAATAATGCACCATCAAGATTTCCAGAAAATGGAATCTTCGTGGAGATCTCTGAAATATCTTGTTGATAACACAGACTTCAGAGAAAACATTAAGCTTTCTTTTGTAAATATCAGTAAAGAAGACCTGATTGATGATTTTGAAGATTCTCCTGAAATTCCTGAATCCGGGCTTTACAAAACAATGTATACAGAAGAATACGGTCAGTTCGGCGGACAGCCCTACGGTGCTGTAATAGGTAACTATGATTTTGGTCCGGGTCCTCAGGATATCAAGCTTCTTCAGAATATTGCAAGTGTATCTGCAATGTCACACGCTCCTTTTATTTCAGCTGCTTCACCAGATTTTTTCGGAATTGAATCTTTTGAAGAGCTTCCTAATCTTAAAGATCTTCAGTCAATTTTTGAAGGTCCCCAGTATGCAAAATGGAAAAGTTTCAGAGAGTCTGAAGATGCAAGATACGTAGGCCTTACCTTGCCAAAATTTATGCTCAGACTTCCCTACGGCGAAGAAACAGTTCCTGCAAAATCGTTTTCTTTTAAAGAAGATGTATCAAAAGGGAATAATGCTTTCTTGTGGGGAAATGCTGCTTTTGCATTTGCAACAAGAATTACAGACAGTTTTGCAAACTACAGGTGGTGTGCAAATATAATAGGTCCCCAGGGAGGCGGTGCTGTTGAAAATCTTCCTGTTTACAATTATGAATCAATGGGATCTGCACAGACAAAAGTTCCAACCCAGGTTCTTTTATCAGAACGAAAAGAATTTGAACTTGCAGAACAGGGATTTATAGGACTTACTATGAGAAAAGGCAGCGATAATGCAGCTTTTTTCTCAGCAAATTCATGCCAGAAACCTAAATTTTTCGGTAATACTCCTGAGGCAAAAGAAGCTGAAATGAACTACAAGCTTGGGACTCAGCTTCCGTATATGTTTGTTGTCAACAGGCTTTCGCACTACATCAAAGTAATTCAAAGAGAAAACATAGGAACATGGAAACAAAGGGGAGATCTTGAAGATGAGCTTTCCAAGTGGTTGAGGCAGTATGTAGCTGACCAGGAAAATCCTGCTCCCGGAGTCAGATCAAGAAGACCTCTGAGAAAAGCTGAGATCAATGTGTCTGATGTTGAAGGTGATCCTGGCTGGTACTCAGTTACAATGAAAGTAATGCCTCATTTTAAATATATGGGCGCAAACTTTACTCTATCACTTGTGGGAAAGCTCGACAAAGACTGATGAACAAAAGCATCTGCAGATATTGTATTTAAGATCTGCAGTTTTATGTCTGTTTAAGTTTAAGATTTCTCAGTTTAAAAAATTATAAAGGAGAACTAATCATGGCAATGACCGGATATATGAAACTGGAAGGTAAAAATCAGGGAGAAATAAAAGGGGGATGCACTCAGGAGGGAAGAGAAGATATGATCCTTGTTTACGGGATCAGCCATCATATTGAAATTCCCAAGGATACTCACACCGGACTCCCTACCGGCCAGAGAATTCACCATCCTTTTCTTATTACCAAAGAAATAGATAAAGGCTCTCCTCTGCTCTACCAGGCATGCTGCAGCGGAGAACAGTTTAATAATGTTGAAGTAGATTACTACAGAATAAATGAAAAAGGACAGGAAGAGCACTACTATACTGTAAAGCTTCAAAATGCAATAATTGTAAGTATGACTACTTATAAACCTCTTACTTTCCTTGAACAGAACAAACCTTACAAGGATATGGAAGATGTTCAGTTTACTTATGAAAAAATTATCTGGACTTATGAGTCAGACGGTATTGAATCTGAAGATTCATGGAAAACTCCGAAAAGTTAAAAATATGATTTTAGCTTAATATTTATTTGCTGTTCTAAGTTTAAGGTAAATTTGCTTTGTTTTGCCTGTATAAAAGTATATTCAAAGCAAATTTACATAATTTTTGGAAGGAATTTTATTTTGGCAGGACTTACACTGCTTGAAAAACTTTATGAATATGAAAAAAATCCTGAGCAAAGAGGCACCTGGGATACAGCAAAAATTCAGACATCTGTTCTTAATCAGCTTAACAGAATCCTAAATTCTAAACAGAAAACAGCTCTTGCAGCTCCTGATTTCGGGATGCCTGACTTTACAAATATGCCTGGCAGTTTCAGCCTTGAAACATATTCTGATTTTGAATCAACAATAAAAGGGGTTATTGAAAAGTATGAACCAAGATTAAAAAGTGTGAATGTAAGTCATGTAAAAGATGAAAACAGTTTTCTCAGTCTTAAATTCAAAGTAGAAGGAAAAATTATCCTTGAATCTTCAAGTATTGAAATTTCGCTTGAAACTGTAATCGACCCTGAAGGTAAAATTAATATAAACGCTTGAAAAGGCAATTATGTTTAGCAAATATTATTCACGCGAACTTAGAAATTTAAGAAATCTTTCAAAGGAATTTTCACTGGCTCACCCTTCTCTTGCTCCTATGCTTGAAGGGACTTCACAAGATCCGGATGTTGAAAGACTTCTTGAAGGAACAGCATATATTGCAGGAATGCTCAGAGAAAAAATTGATGATGAATTCCCTGAACTGACTCAATCTCTTTTTGAACTGACTTTTCCCCATTATTTGAGGCCTCTTCCTGCGGCAACTATTTTTTCATTTACACCGAAACCTAATCTTATGGAAAAAATAAGTGTAAAGAAAAACAGTAAAATCGAGTCGGTTAAAATCGATAATGAAAACTGCATATTTTCGACAACAAACGATATAGAAGTTTTCCCTGCTTATATTTCAGATGTTTCTACCGAAAAAAAACCTGGTCAGGATGTTAAGCTGACAGTAAAAATCAAGCTTAAAAATATAAATCTTTCCGGACTTAATATTAAAAGTTTTAATCTTTTTATAAATGAAGCTTATGATGAAGCATCAGACATTTTTTTTGCACTTCAGAATCGTCTTAAAAAAGCAGAACTTACAACTGAAAATTCACCCAGCTCCTCTAAATATATTTTAGATCCTGAAAAAATAAAACCTGGCGGATTTGATGAAAAATCGTCTCTTATCCCCTATCCCGAACAGGCACACAAAGCATACAGAATTTTACAGGAATATTTCATGCTTCCTGAAAAATTTTTATTTCTGGAAATACAAGATTTTGATGCGTTTTCTAAAAACAACGAAAATAACGAGTTTGAAATAAGTTTTTATATCGAAAAATCAAATAATTTTATGCCTGACATAAATAAAAATTCTTTTCTTCTTTTTGCAGTTCCGGGAATTAATCTTTTTCACCATGATGCTGCACCTGTATCTGTGGATCACAAACAGAGTGAATACAAAGTAAACCCGTCAGGCTATAAAAACAACAGCTATGAAATTTTTTCAATTGAAAAAGTATCAGGCTATACACAGGAGTCTGCTTCAAAAAAGGAGTACTACTCTGTATTTGATTCAAAAAAAAATAATGAAAATGCAGGAACATATTCTGTAAAAAGAAGACTCTCATCAGTTACAAATCAGCAGGAAATTTACATAAGCACAGGTTATGCTTCAACTGATAAAATGCCAGACAAAGAAACTTTATCTATAAGCCTTTTATGCTCCAGCGGAGATAATGCAAAAATGCTGCAGACAGGAGATATATGTCTTGACACTTCAACATCTCCTGAACTTTGCACATTCAGAAATATAACACCGCCCACTTCTCCGTTAAGACCTTCGGTAACAAGGGATCTATGGAAATATCTGTCACATCTGAGTCTTAATCTTATGAATATAATGGATGAAAATAATCTTAAGGAACTTTTAAGCCTTTACATATTCCCTGAATCCAGGGATCAGAAAAATGTTAAAAAAACAGAAAAAAAAATAGAGTCGATTTCAGGTCTGAAAAAAGAAAACACAAATATTTTGTATAAAGGATCAGTCCTGAGGGGCCAAAAAATTATTATATCTGCCAATTCAGGAAATTTTGCATCAAAAGGTGATTTTTATATTTTCGGTTCCGTACTTAATAATTTTTTTTCAGGATACAGTGCAATAAACTCTTTTACCCAGCTTATTCTGCAGGATGACTTAACAGGAGAAGAATTTATATGGCTTCCGAAGCCAGGCGAAAAACAAGTTCTTTAAAAAAAGACCTGGAAGAAAATCCCGGATCTTTTTCTTTTATTCAGGCTGTAAGAATTTTAAAATTTACAGCTTACGGCAGTCCCTTGCTGTCTGAATTTGTTAAAGAATACTTAAGAGTTACACCTTATCTGTCTCTGGGATTTCCCGGAAGTGATGTTGTTAAAATAGATATCCCTGAAGACAATGATGAGAAATTTAAAATTATTGCTTCATTTCTCGGACTTTACGGCCCGTCTTCTCCTTTGCCTACATATTATACAGAAGAGCTCATTGATGAAAGATCCGAAGGCGGATCAGTTAAAAAAGATTTTATAGATATTATTAATTCCCCTTTTTTTGAGCTTTATTATCAGACTGTTGCAAAATACAATCTTTTATTAAAGCTTGAAGATGAACAGGATAAAAATTACAAGAAAAGGCTTTATTCTTTAATCGGGCTTGGTTCAAAAGGATTTACAGACGGTGTTGTTCAAAAAGATAAACTTTTGAAATATACCGGTCTTTTAACTACTTCACCAAGATCAGCCATGGGTCTTAAAACACTTTTATCTGATTATTTTGACATAAAAGATATTTCAATAAATGAATTTGTTGAAAGAAAAGTTAATATCCCACAAGAGCAAAAAGCTATACTCGGCAAAAAAAATAACTCCCTTGGAAATAACTGCCATATTGGTTCCTGCATTACCGACTATTCAGGCAAATATGCAGTAACAGCATCAAATCTGAGTGAAAAAAGTTTTCATGAATTTATACCTTCAGGAAAGAAATTCAGTGAAATCAAAGATGTAATCAAATTTTACTCAGATCAGCCTCTTGAAGCTGAATTAAGGCTGGAACCTGAACAAAATGAAATAAAAAAGCCTTGCCTCGGAGGAACCAGATGGAGTGAGCTTGGATACAATACATGGTTATTTTCAGACAATTATGTGCCTGAAAATAACAGAGTCAAATTCAGTGCGGAATAAATACCTGAACCTATGTTGAGCGTTTCATATTTTAAGTTTGACATTTAAAAATAGCCTTAAAATTAGAATGCTCGGTCTGGAAAGTTGTGAGATATGATCACACGGTATCCTGAGAACTGAAATATAACGTTTAAAAAACAGGAGAAAATAATGTCCCATGATTTAAAGTCTCTTTTATCAAAACTAAGTAAGCAGGCAGAGTCATACCTCCACAATGCCGCAGGACTATGTGTTTCAAGATCCAATTATGAAATAGGCTCTGAACACTTTTTTTTAAAAGCCTCAGAAGATACGTCCGGTGAAATACAAACAATTTTACACTACTTTGATATTGATCCCGGGCAGATACTCGGGGAATTAAGCCGTACTCTTGAAGACTTTAAAACCGGAAATACAGGAAAACCTGTTTTCTCTCCTCTTTTAACAGATCTGTTTGAAAAAGCATGGATGTGCTCATCAATTGATCTTGGTTTAAACCATATAACTTCCGGAGCAGTTTTTTATACATTTCTGCTTAAACCTTCAGCATTTGGATCAGGCGGTTATATAGAAACCTTAAAAAAAATAAACACAGAAACTCTTCAAAAAGATTTTTATAAAATCCTTAAAGATTCAAAAGAAAGAAAAAGTTTATCTAAATCCCAAACCTATGAAAAACAACCTGTTTCAGGTGAAGATGGTTTTCTGGAAGCCTATTGTGAAGATTTTACAAAAAAAGCTGAACAGGGAAAAATTGATCCTGTCTTCGGCCGTGAAGACGAGATCAACCAGATTGTTGATGTACTTGCCAGAAGAAGAAAAAACAATCCTATTCTTGTTGGAGAACCGGGTGTTGGTAAAACTGCTGTTATTGAAGGCCTGGCTCTAAGAATCACAGAAAAGGATGTTCCTGAAATGCTTTACGGAGTAAGACTTTTAGGTCTTGATATGGGAGCTCTTGAAGCTGGCGCCGGAATGAAGGGAGAATTTGAAAACAGATTAAAAGGCGTACTTGACGAACTTAAAGGCTCACAGCAGCCTGCTATTTTGTTCATTGACGAAGCACACACTCTTATCGGAGCAGGAGGTTCAGCCGGAACATCAGATGCTGCAAATCTTTTGAAACCTGCACTTGCAAGAGGAGAAATAAAGGCCTGTGCAGCTACAACATGGAGTGAATATAAAAAATATTTTGAAAAAGATCCTGCTCTTGAAAGAAGATTTCAGCTCATAAAACTTAATGAACCTGATGTTGATAATACTGTTCTTATACTCAGAGGCCTGAAACCAGGATATGAAAAAAGCCATAATGTCATTGTCAGAGATGATGCTGTAGTATCTGCTGCTGAAATGGCTGACAGGTATATAACAGCAAGATTTCTTCCCGACAAGGCGATAGATCTGCTTGATACTGCATGCGCAAGGGTTAAAATTAATCTTTCCTCAAGACCTCATGTACTTACTAAACTTGAAAAGGAAATAGCTGCAGCTGAACGTGAAAAACAGGGTATTGAACGTGATGTCAGAAACGGGCTCGATACTGATGATGAAAGATACCAGGAGATTATAATAAAAATTGAAGAAAACAATAAACAATACAGCAAAATACATGAAAAATGGACAAAAGAAAAAGAACTTGCTTTTGAAATAATAGAAATCAGACAAAAATTTATAAATGAAAACAATGATGCTGATATAAAAAATAAATTAAAAGAAAAAATCCGGTCTCTTTATGATTTTCAGGATAATAATCCTTTAATTAAAGTAGAAGTCGATCCTGATGTTGTATCAAAAGTTGTTTCAGACTGGACAGGAATCCCCCTTGGTAAACTAAAAAGGGATGAGGCTGAAACAGTTCTTAATATGGATAAGCTTTTAAAAGATCGGGTAAAAGGACAAAACCAGGGACTTGAACTAATCTCAAAAGTTATTAAATCTGCAAAATCCGGTATTAAAGACCCTGTACAGCCCATGGGTATATTTCTCCTTGCAGGCCCAAGTGGAGTAGGTAAAACAGAAACCGGGCTTGCTGTGGCAGATCTTCTTTTCGGCGGAGAAAACAATATTATTACAATTAATATGAGTGAATTTCAGGAAAGACATTCCACAAGCCGTCTTATAGGTTCTCCTCCGGGATATGTAGGATACGGTGAAGGCGGAATGCTTACTGAAGCAGTAAGACAAAATCCCTATTCTGTAGTTCTTCTTGATGAGGTTGAAAAGGCACATCCTGATGTACTTAATCTTTTTTATCAGGTTTTTGACAAAGGGGTTTTAACAGACGGTGAAGGAAAAGAGATAAATTTTTCAAATACTGTAATTATTCTTACCTCAAACCTTGGTACAGATATAATTACTGAAATGACAGGTGAACAGGAACAGCCTGAAATTGAAGTTGTAACAGAGACTGTAAGACCGATACTTTCAAAACATTTCAAGCCTGCCCTGCTGGCCAGAATGACTGTTGTTCCATACTTCAGGCTTAACAGTGACGCTGTTGCAAATATAGTCAGACTCAAAATTTTAAAACTTAAAAACAATCTTTATAAAAATACAAAAATGGAACTTGAGTTCAGCCAGAATGTAATAGATCAGATTACCGCTAGATGCACAGAAGTTGAAACCGGCGCAAGAAATATAGACTTTATTCTGCAAAGCAAAATCCTGCCTGAAATTTCTGAACAGGTTCTTGTCTCTTTGAGTAAAGAAGGCTTTCCGGAAAAAGTAAAGATTGAAACAGATGATGAGGGCAATTTTAATATACTTTTTTCTGAAACCTGATTTTAGTTTGAAAAACGGAGCATATATCTATGGGAAAAAATATTTGGATTACAATGGTAGATGAAGACAATGATCAAGCAGGATTAATATATTCAAAATTAAGCGAATACGGTCTTAATGTTCAGGGAAGCATTTTTCAGGATAATATTGAAAAAATGGAGTGGGCTCTTGGCCTTGATAAAATAAAAAAATCAGATTTGTGGATTATCTGCGGATCTAAAAAAACAATTTCAAAAGAAAGTGTTATGTTTGGTCTTTCTGCATCAGCCATTGCTGTAAAAGCAGCTAAAGGCGATAATTTTCCTGTAATGATAGTTTCTGAAGATGAAATAACAGATAATGAACTTCCACTTCCTCTTAAAAATGCTGTTGTAATATCAGCTGCAAATTCATCTTTTCAGGCTAAAGCTGCAGCTAAGGCAAATCTTCCTGTTAAAAAAACAACAAAAGAGTACAGAATAAACCTTATCCCGATTATAGGATCAGGACTCTGGGCTGAAGCAGGACCTTCTGAAAATTCATGGAACGGTATTCTTACAGGAGTTTCTGATTCCGGATCAGTAGATGCCCTTGGAATAGGGGAAAAATCGGTAATACCTGAAAAATCGGTTCTTGAATATCCTGTTCGGGATATGAAAATTGAATTAAACAATAAAGAATTTACTGCATGGGGAGCAAATAATATTATTACTAAAGAAGAGTCTGCATTCTTTAGAATCAAAGGTGCTCCGTCATCACTAATTTTTGGAAGTTTTAATGATGATAACAATCCAATGGTTTATATTATAGATCTTTATAAAAAATGAACCTGAATACTTTAATTATTAAAGGCCGGGAAATTGTATATTTATTCTCAAAAGAACAGACAAAAATGTTCAGGAAAACAAAATGACTGACAATAATAAAAAATTCTCTTTTGTTTCAAGCTCAATGCCCGGAGACACATTCGGCGTAGTCAGGTTCAGAGGAAATGAAGGACTTTCCAGAATATACAGATTTGAAATTGAGCTTATTTCCAAAGATAATGAACCGGATCTAAACGAGCTTATTCAGAATCCTGCAAAATTTACTATTCTTCGTGAAGACGGTAATATAAGCTTCAGCGGAATTCTTTGTGAATTTGAACAGATGCATCAGGTGGGAGAGTACTCATTTTATAAAACTGTGCTTGTTCCAAGATTATGGTGGCTTAGCAGAACAATGCATAATCAGGTTTTTATTAAGAAAAATCTGAAAGAGATTATCGAATCTGTATTAAAACACGGCGGACTTGACGAAAACAGTTTTGAATTAAAATTTGACCAGGATAACAAATTATACTCTTCAATCGATTATGTATGTCAGTATAATGAGACTCATCTCAACTTTCTCGAGAGATGGCTTGAAAACAAAGGATTATACTACTACTTTGAACAGACTGGACAGGGAGAAAAACTTATAATAACTGACTCAAAAATTTATCATTCATTCTCAGATGAAGGTAGAGAGATGATATATTCTCCTCCTTCTGGTCTTGATGATTATTCAAGAGAAGAGGTTATAAAAAGTTTTTCATGCAGGCAGCAGCTTATACCCGGCAAAGTAGTATTAAAAGATTACAACTATGAAAAACCTTCTCTTAATATAGAAGCTTCTGCAGAAACCAAAAGTGAAGGAAAAGGCGAAGTTTATCTTTACGGTGAAAATTTTAAAACTCCTGAAGAAGGTAAAATCCTTGCTGAAATAAGAGCTGAAGAACTTAAATGCAGGGAAAAAACATATCACGGAGAAAGCACCATTCCCTATATTAAACCCGGCTTCAAATTCAATCTTAACAATCATTACAGAAACTCTTTTAATAAAATTTACCTTACAACCGAAGCTTTTCATGAAGGCAGCCAGGCCTCATTTATGCTTTCAGGACTTTCTTCCGGGCTGTCTGAACTTGAAAAAAGCCAGTTTTATCTAAATACTTTTACAGCTATTGAAAATAATGATGATATTCAGTTCAGGCCTGAAAGAAAAACAAATAAGCCTAAATTCAGCTCAACACTGAATGCAAAAATTGATGCATCAGGTTCAGGAGAATATGCTGAACTTGATGAATACGGCAGATATAAAGTAATTCTTCCTTTTGATATTACTTGCAGGGAAGGCGGGAAAGCTTCTGCCTGGATAAGAATGATGCAGCCGTATGCTGGAGCAAACCAGGGAATGCACTTTCCCCTTCATAAAGGAACAGAAGTTCTCCTTAATTTTATTGACGGAGATCCTGACAGACCTGTAATTGCTGGCGCAATACCTAATACTGACACAAAAAGCCCTGTAAGCGGAGCAAACCAGACAAAATCGATTATAAAAACAGGAAGAGGTCTAAATGAAAGCAATGATTCCCAATCAGAATTCTTTTCCTATTATAAAGATAATTTTATTGAGTTTGACGACAAAGACAACAATGAAACAATTAGAATCCATTCCGGTAATAATCTGTGGCTGGAATCATCCGGGTCAGCAATTTATGATACAGGCGGCCCGCAACAAAAAGATGAAGTCCCTGAAGATCTTCAGCCTCTCTGGGAAAAATTTTATGGAGACGATCCTGATTTTAATCCTGAGGGTTTTTTTGATTATAATAAAAACAGTTCTGAATTAGATTCTTTTAAAGAAAATGTCAGAAAAGGAACCGTTCAAATTTCAAAAGGCGACACCTTCAATACCCAGGATGGTAATATATATGATTTCGGCGGTTACTGGAATTATAATTTAGGAAACAG
The DNA here is from genome assembly GCA_051744925.1 of Thermodesulfobacteriota bacterium. Taxonomy (GTDB): domain Bacteria; phylum Desulfobacterota; class Desulfobacteria; order Desulfobacterales; family JACKCP01; genus JACKCP01. The sequence continues at coordinate 33,590 of JBNJDM010000005.1, forward strand.
TTATGAAGAAAACCACATGGTTCAGAAATACAATGGCAGTAATCAACCTGATAAATTAGTGAACGATATTGATTATGAAGATGAAGCAGAAGACATAAATGAAGGCGAACTTAATATAAGATTCCCTCAGGACAAGGCTAACAGAGGAGGTCCTAAATATAGCAAAATAGAACATCTGGATGAATACGGCAGCAATGTATGGGTTACCAAAAACATTAAAGGCGCTTCATACGAGTACTCAGCAGAATCTCCCTCAGTAGAGGTGAATTACAAGTGCGATAAATATGAATATAAGTATGGCGGAAGAACAGAAGAATATAAATTTACAGGAGACGGCGGGAAACTGTATGAAATGACTAGTGAAGCCGGAGATACTGAAGAATATATTTATGACCGTGAGTCACATAACATGTCTGCATATACATCAAAGTCCTTCGACGGAGGTGAAAAATCGGGTTTTGAATTTGTAAGGTGCGCACAGTCGACTGCCGCTATTAGTCTCGGTGCTGTTGCAGCATTTTCACTTTCAGCAGATGCGACTGCAAAACTTGATATTTCATTCAGTACTTCATTGAATATTGATGTAACATTTTCTGCAGATATAGATATTAAAACAGGAGTCGGACTTGCTTTGAATCTCGATCTGAGAACAGGAGGAGCTTTTGAACTTGATGAAAGCGGTAAACTCGAATTTAACGGCATTGGCTTCAAAGCAAGAAAGCAGGCAAAAATTAAGGCGGAAAAAGCTACAGTTAAAGCTGAAAAACTGAATGCAAGACTCGACGCCATGGATGTTGAGCTGAAAAAGCCTAAAATTGTTGTTAACAAAACAAATATCTCTCTTGTAAAAATGAGCTTAAGCGTAAAAAACAGTTTACATATACAATTTTAAAGAATCTAAATGAAAATATACAGACCTCTTCAAATAAGTTTAAATACAAATGTTATAGAACAGGACAGAAAATTCTTTTTTACTGTTTCTGCCTCGCTTGGAATTGATATTTCGTGCGGAAGAGAACTTCTTGATATAAATTATCTCCAGGATGCCTTTGAAGCCATGGGTGAAAATCCGGTTCCTGATCCGGGAATGCCAAAACCTAACGGAGAATTTATTGTATCAGGAAATTTTTATCCTCCCGGAAAAAAACCTTCAAAAGGCGGAGAGGTTAAAGTCGGGGTTGGAAATATTGAAAAAAAACTTTATATATTCGGAAAAAGATACTGGAAAAAAGGAATTCCGACACAACCTGAATTGCTTAATTATCTTTCTCTTGACTACAAGTACGCATTCGGAGGCAAAGGATTCGATTATAATCCGGAAGGAACAGGTTTCAATGACGGACTTCTTCCTTTAATAGAATACCCTGACGCCCTTACCGGGGCAAAAAAAGACAGACCTATGCCTGCAGGTCTGTCCCCTCTTGACCCAATGAACCCTTTAAGAACAAAATACCAGGGCACCTACGACTCAGACTATATGCTTAAATATTATCCCGGATATCCAAAAGACCATGACTGGAGATACTTTTTAAACTCCCCTGAAGATCAGTGGGTAAAAGATTTTTTCAGAGGGGATGAATATTTTTTTCTTGAAAATCTTCATCCTGATAAAAATTTCATCAAAGGAAATCTGCCGGGTTTATATCCAAGATGTTTTTTAAACTGTATTAATAATGAAACCACTGAATTCAAAGAACTCAACCTTAATCTTGACACAATTCATTTCTTCCCTGAAAAGCTTTTATCTCTTCTTATATTCAGAGGAGTTGCAGAAGTTCATGATGATGAAGCCTTAGATATAAAAGATATCATACTTGGGTATGAAAGGCTTAATGATAAGAAAAAAAGCTATGATCACTATAAATATTCATTTGATAAAAGGAAAAACAGTGATGATGATCTTTTAAACAACCTTAAAACAAAAGACCTGATTCCCGATGGCTGCAGAACTGCTATGGAAATTCTTTTAACTACTGCGGACAGTGAAGATCAAGGGGAATTTTCAAAAAATATGGATGCAATGTTTGATTCTTTTGAAAAAAAAATTGATGAAGAAACAGATAAAGCCCTCGCAGATGCTCAAAATGTCGATTTTTTTAAATATCCACCTGCTAAAGTTATGGAAAATCTCAGCGAAGAGGAAAAAAAGAGTTTTCTTACTAAGGACGGAACCCCTGATTTAAAAAAAATGATGAAAAAAGATAAAAAATCTGATTCTGATCTGGAAGAATTAAATTCAAAACTTGAATCTATTATTCCTGGTATAACAGGTGAAACAGGTAAAAATATCGATCTGTCCGAGTTCTCTTTTGATAAACTTGATGAAATTTTTAATGAGACAGAAGTTTTTATAGAAAAAAAACTTTCAATAGCAGAAGAACTTATAAGTGAAGAAACCGACAGAATTAAAAAAGAATTATATGATAAAATAAGAGTCATTGATGATAAAATTGAGTCTTTAAAAGCTGAAATGCCTGGTGAAAAAGAAACTGCGCAATCACTTGAAGATGCAAAAGAAAGTATATACCAAGCCTTAAAACAAATTGAGGGATTATCAGATAACTCTACAGAAAAAGCTCCTTTGCCAAGGTTTAATTCAGGAGAGATAACAAGGCTTATTGAAGATTCTTATTCAGGCTTAGATCCGGTTTTGTCGGACACTTTAAACCATCTTAATGTTTTAAAAAATTTTGAAACAGATACCCAGCAGATAGATCATATTAATGAAAAAATTATCAAAATTATAAATGACAACAATGAAAATGGTTTCTTGAATGACCTGAAAGAAACTTTAAAGCAAGCCAAAAAAGATTTTATGGAAATTTATCTTACAAGTGCACATTACCTGGATTACGGCACCTCACCCCACAAAATCTCAGCCAATGATTTAAAAGAGAGTCTATTAAAACAATATTCAGAAAACCGGAACCTTTCTGGAAAAGATTTTGCCTGTATTGATTTGTCAGGAGAAAATCTTGACGGAATAGATTTAAGCGGTGCACTGCTTGAACAGGTGAACTTCAACAAAACATCACTTAAAGGAGCTAATCTTTCAGGTACTGTGCTTTCGAGAGCTGATTTAAGAGGGGCTGATCTTTTCGGGGCTGATTTAAGAGGAGCAAATTTAGGTGATGTAAAAGCTCAGCAAGCATACTTTTCAAAATCCAACCTTGAATCTGCAATACTATCTAAAGGAGACTTTACTAATGCAGATTTTACTTATGCAAACTTAAAAGATGTAGAAATGCTTGAAATAACATTAAACTGTTCAGATTTTTCTAATGCCGTGTTAAACGGAGCTTCTTTTATTGAAAGAGATATAAAAGGAACTCTTTTTATAAACTCTGATTTAAGTTCATCATATTTTATTAACTGTGAAATTGAAGACTGTGATTTTTCAGGTGCAGTTATGAAACAATCGGCCTTTGTTGATACCAGTATAAAAAACACATCATTTATAACCGCAGACATATCATCATCATCTTTTATTTCTTCCGGGGAGGAAGGAATTGAGTTGAATAAGGTTTACTTTACAAAGGCAGTTTTAAAACAAACCAGCTTTAACAATATAATTTTAAAAAATTCTGATTTTTCTTTTTCAAATATTGAAAATTCTTATTTTCAGGGTTCTGATCTTACTGGCGCCGATTTTAAATATGCCAATGCTTTAAATGCCAACTTCAGAAAAACTGTTTTGATAAATGCAAACATGGAGGGAATAAATTTATCATTGGGTTCTCTTTCAAAAGCTGATCTTTTCAGAACCAATCTTAAAAAAGCTAATCTTTACGGAACAGATCTTTTACGGGCTAATATAAAGGAAACCGAGTTGGAAGATACAAATCTCGACCGTACAATCCTTGAAAATACAGGGAAACTTTAATGGATAAAGATAAATTTTCCAAAAAAGTAAAATCAGGTGATTTTATTTATAATGAAGATTTTTCAGGAAACGATTTCAGCAACTCTGATATTTCAGGAGGTTTTTTTTCTGAAGTCTGTTTCGACAATTGTGATTTAAGCCACAGCAATATAAAAGAAGCCTTGTTTAATGAATGCTCATTTAAAAACTGCATTTTTAAAAATTCTACAGCAGACGAGGCAAACTTTATAAAATCTAACCTGTATAAGTCAGATTTTTCCGAAATTAAGGTTTCAGGAATAAAATTCATAGATTCTGATATGAAAAAAAGTAAATTCAAATATTCAACAATAGATGATATGTCTCTGTTTACAGATTGTGAGCTTGAAGATTCAGACTTTAATAATTCAAAAATAGAGAGTTCTGTGTTTTCATCATGCTCAATGAATAAAACTCAGATATCAAATTCTGAGTTTTATAAAACAACATTTTATCAATGCAGTCTGCAAGGCTGTAATTTTTTCAGGACAAACATAAAACTTTCTCTTTTTCACAAAGCTCTGCTTGAAAATGCAGATTTTGATAATATGGATATTACTCAGCTTCAGTTCCACGAAACTGTATTAAAAAATTGCAGTTTTAAAAACGCTTTGGTAAAACAGGGAGGATTTATGTGGGCTGAAATTGAAGATACAAATTTTGAAGGTGCTTTTCTTGAGCTTGCAAATTTCTATTCTGCCAAAATAAGAAACTCATTATTTAATAAATCAGATCTTAGCACCTCTGGCCTTCAGAATACAGAGATTGAAAACTGTGATTTCAGCTCTGCAGTTTTCCACCAGGCCAGTCTGGAAGGCATGAAGGCTGACAAATCCATATTTAAAGGATGCGATTTTACTTATGCAGACATGTCACATGCAATTTTAAACAACTGCAATATGTCTGCTGCAGGTTTCTTTATGACAAACCTTCATATGCTGGAAGAAAATAAAACATCATGGAATGGATCTGACCTTTCTCGTTCAAAAGGAACAGATCAAAAAAGACTTAAATCCGAAACCTGGAGGCATAATGATTAATTCTCAGGCAAACCTTCTTCCTTTTCAGTCAGGTGAAAATTCATCAATAAAAACAGGGGAAGTGCTTTCTTATAAAAACAATATTGCAGATATTCTTATATCAGGGGAAAAAATAAAAGCAAAAAAAGCATTCTCCTGTTTTCTTGAGCCTATGCATAAAGATACAGTATTATGTACATGTGATGAAAAAGGTATATATTACATACTAGGAATTCTTGAAAGAAAAGCAGAAAAAAGCATAAATATCTCATTTCCTTCAAATACTGAAATAAATTCAGACAATGGAAATATAAATGTTAATTCTAAAAACTCTGTATCTTTTTTATCAAAAAGAATAAACTTTTTTTCCGATTCTTGTCTTTATAAAAGCAAAGAAGCCACTGTTGCATTCGACAAAGTAACTGCAAAAGGAGATGAAATTCAGGCATATTATAAAAGAATAAAAACTGCTGCAGACTTGATATCTACTATTTCAAAACATGTAATGGATAAATTTAAGACTTATATAAGAAGCTCAAAAAGTGATATGGTCAGATCTGAACAGATAATAAGAAAATCTGAAGGACTATATTCTGTTGAATCAAACCATACCTTGATGAAAAGTAATGAAAGCACAAAAATTGACGGCGAAAAAATACTTATGGGATAAAATAAAGGACTCTATTATGTTTGCAAATTGCTCAATGCCGGGGATGGATATTGCATTCCCTGACGTATGCAGAACACCTGCTCCACCACCGGTGGGGATGCTTCCTATACCCTATCCTAACATTGCTGTTAAGGCTACTGCTCTTCCGCCCACAGCATCCATGAAACACCTGATAAGTTTTATGCCATCACACCATATTGGAACTACAATCCCTGTAAGTATGGGTGACAATGCAGGTGTCCTTGGAGGAATGGCTTCACAGCTAATGATGGGACCTGCAAGAAACACCAGGTGCAGCACCAAAGTAATAACCGGAGGGATGCCGGCAACAAGAATGCTTGATACAACCATGCAAAATCTTACCAATGCCACAGGATGCACTCTTGTCCCTGGCCAGTTCAAAGTATTATATTTAAGCTGAATAAAAAGGATTTAAAATGTCAGAAAATGAAAAAAAAATTAAATTCCATGTTTCTCCTGATCTCGATTATGTATACAGAGATGTGTTCAATGTTTATGCAGGAACCGGTGATGTAGTTATTGAATTCGGCAACCAGCACAGATCAATGCCGGAAAATGTAACTGTATCAAACAGAATAGTGATGTCTGTATCCAATGCATACAGACTTGTAAAAACGCTGGACAGTGCTTTAAAAGATGCACAGGCTAAACTCTATCAATCAGTACAGGATAAAGAAAATGAATAAATCTTTTATTATTACAGTTTCAATTTTAACAGGATTTCTGTTCTTTACAGGATGTTCGGCAAAAACAGATCAGGCATACGAAAAAATAAACGTTTGCGTGACACCGAATAACGAAAAAAATATTGATACAGACAAAATAAAGTCTGACCTTGGTAAGGAAGCTGTAACCAGATGTATGGACAAATACAGTAAGTCTTTGATAAAAGATATCACATTTACTGAAAGATTTTATTATAACCTGGAAGAGATGAAAAAATTCTGCCTTAAAACCACTGCTGTTATTACAAAACAGAACCGGTCTAAAAAATCAAAGCCTGTAAAAGTAAACAATTTCTGCTACAAAAAAGAAAATACTGATAAAAATAAATTAATTAAAAAAGCTGTTGAAAAAGGGTTAATAAACAAACTCGGCAAAAAAAATCCTGAAGTAGAAAATGCCGGCTGGGATATGCTCAAAAAAAGTATATTTGATATAAAATCGTTTAATCATGATTACTCTTCAGATGAAAATAAGATCTGCCTTGATATAAAAGCAAAGTATTATCCTTCAGACCTAAAACTGATCACCTCAGTAAAAAGTTTTAAAAATACAGATTTTAGCATTAAAGAAGATTTTAATAATTTCACCCCCGGAGATCAGGCAAAAAAATACGGTAAAGGTCTTATAATTCAAAAAACCAATGATGGAAATGCTCTTACATCTCTTCAAAATAAAAAAACAAGTGCAGAATTTTTTGTTGGTAAAAAAGAAAACATTGAATTTAAGCTCTTACTAAACCATATCATTTCAAATAATACATCAAAATCTGATGTTCATATTCCGCTTTTAGAATTAAAATATATAAACAACAAAACAGATGATTTTAAAATAATAGTGAAAAAAGATAAAATCGGCAATTATAAGGCAGATTTCATGGTTGGACGACAAAAGTCTGAAAACATAGATATATCTTTTGCTGACAATTATAATGTCTTTAAAATAATCAAAAATAACAGAGAAATAAGAGTTTTCCTGAACGGAAAATTCACAGGTGCATTTATGTCATCAGGAAATATTATTGATACTGTGGAAGTAATTGTTGACCAGAAAACTCTTTTAAAAGGTATAGAGATCAAAGAAATTTAAATTTATTGGTAAAAAAAACTTTTTTGTTCATCAACTAAATAAAAATAAAACAGGAGCTTTATGGAATTTACAACCTTTAAAAAAAACAGCAGCCTTGTAATAAAAATAACAGGAAGAATGGATGCTTCAAATTCACAGCTTTTTGAAAAAGAAGCAAACAGTTATATAGATAATGATAATGAAACCAATATTGTAGTTGATCTTGAGGAGCTTGAATATATAAGCAGTGCCGGTTTAAGAAGTATTCTCATTGCCGGTAAAAAACTTAAAAGTTTAAACGGTTCCTTAAAGCTTTGTAACTTAAACGGAATGGTTGAAGAAGTGTTTGAAATATCAGGCTTCTCAGCTATTTTTGAAACATTTGATTCTTTAGAGGAAGCGGTTGAATAATCAAAAAAACAAATTCCATATTTCTGTTAATGCTGATCGTGATAATTTAAGCAAAATCATTGATTCAGTTATAGAATACTATTTGTCTATTTTTGGCAGTGAAACAATCTATCATAAACTTGAGCTTATTCTTGAAGAACTACTTGTAAACATTTGTGATTATGCTTATGCCGATAAAACCGGCCTGATTGAAATCAATGCACATGCAGATCATCCTTTTTTCTATGTTGAAATAACCGATTCAGGTAAGCTGTTTAATCCGCTTGAAAATGAAGAACCTCAGACCAGCCTTTCCATTGATGAAAGAAAGATAGGCGGCATAGGCATTCATCTTGTTAAAAAGTTTTCTGATTCAGTTCAATATTTAAGAAAAGATAATAAAAATATTTTAAAATTTTCGATAAAAGCCGGTAAAAACTGAATTTAAAATGTAAACGGAATAAAAATGCTCTACTCTTTTCAGACAAAAATTTTTATCATTATTGCAGTAATTTTTTGTTTATTAACAGGCTCTATACTCTACCTTACAAAAACAGATGTTAAAGATGCGGTTTTAAAAGCAGAAAAAAAAAATATTGAAAATATAAACCAAATAATTCTTTTAAACATTGAAGGCAATTACAAAAACCTTCTTTCAGACAAATGGCAAAGCATTATAGAAAGAAAAAAAAGTATTAAAAACCAAAGCCTGATTATAAATTCTTCAGTAAAAAAAATATATAAGTCCTTAAAGGAAACCCCGGAAAAAAAGAAAAACCAAATAATTATAAAATGGCTGGAATCGGTTGAAACAGATTCTCAGATTTTTGCTTCAGACAAAAATCACAAGATTATATTTAATTCTGAAAAAGAAGAAGCATCTTACAATCTTTCACAAGTGTACGATTTTAAATCAAGACCTGTTTCGGAAAATATAAACAAAGAAAATTCAATTTATGATAAATATACAGTTTTTTCCTGGACCAATACAAAACCGGAAAAAATAGCTTATCTTAAATTTATTCCTGAACTTGAATGGACAATAGGAATAGCTGCAGATATATCAGTAATCGAAAAAAAAGCAAAAAACAAAAAAGATGAAATAATTAAGGTTTTAAAAGATAATTTTTCAAAAATACAGCTTGGTGAAAAAGGAGGTATTCTTTTATTTGATAATTCAGGTAATATTTTAATTCCTCCTTCTGATTCATCAGGTATTAAAACAGATTCTGAAATTATAAATAAATTAAAATCTCTGAGTAACCTTAAAACAAATTCTGTAATTAAAATAAACAACAGCCTTTATAATGCCCAGACTTCAGAGGTTAAAGCGCTTAACTGGTATATTTCGGTTGTTTATCCTGAAAAAGAGATCCAAAAACCTGCTGACATACTTTTCAAAAGACTTTCTGTTATAATATCCTTAATTTTTATATTCGGGCTTATAGTACTTATATTTGCTGTTAAAAGATTTTTTAAACCTATTAAAAATCTCACAGAAAAGATAAAAACAATACCCCAGCGGGATATAACTTCACCTGATTTATACAATAGCCTTGAATCTGAGTTTCTTTTAAACAGAAAAGATGAAGCAGGTGATCTTGCAAATGCATTTATATTTATGTTTAAAGAACTAAGGGAAAATATAGATAAACTTGTTAAAACAACAGCTGCAAAAGAAAAAATTGAAAGTGAACTCAATGTTGCAAGAGATATTCAGATGGGAATTCTTCCAAAGATTTTTCCACCCTACCCTGAAAAATCTGAAATAGATATTTTTGCTTATCTAAAACCTGCCAAAGAAGTGGGTGGAGATTTATACGATTTTTTCTTTGTTGATGAAAAAAAATTATGTTTTGTCATAGGTGATGTATCTGACAAAGGGGTGCCTGCTGCTCTTTTTATGGCAATTACTAAAACTTTGATAAAAATACATGCAGAAAGTGAACATTCGCCTGCAAAAATAATGAACAAAGTAAATAATATCTTAAGCAAAGACAACCCCAACTGCATGTTTGTAACTCTTATCATCGGGATTTTAAATACTGAAACAGGTAAAATAAGATATGCAAATGCAGGTCACAACCCTTTAATTATAAAAAATAAAGACAAAACATACTTTAACAAAGGTTTAAGTGGTCCTGTTGCAGGAGCAATGGAAGATATTGAATATAAAGAGTTAACTGCAGAACTTGATAATGATGACCTTATTTTTCTATATACAGACGGTGTAACAGAAGCAATGAATAATACAAAAAATCTTTTTTCTGATGAACGCCTTCTTGAATTAATATCAATTAATTCATTTAAAACTGCGCAAGATTATATTTTTATTACAAAGGAAGATGTAGTTAAATTTACTGATAATGAGCCTCAGTCAGATGATATAACCATGCTTTC